>CAJQRX010000040.1 GCA_905612405.1 uncultured Candidatus Thioglobus sp. | reverse complement strand
CGCGGGATTCCAAAGTGGAATGAAGAAATTGCATCTTTTATTCCAGATGAGTCAAATCCGCCTGGTATGTCAGTTGCGGGAAGAGCTAAAGGAACAATGGTCTTGTCTGATGCAATTATCGAAGGCCATAATGTGGGCTCATCTGTCGCATTAGATCTTGGCTATAGTGTTAAAAAAATAGATCCAGCTGAAACTCCTTCAGTTTCATATAGCGTAACTGCAAAC
This sequence comes from uncultured Candidatus Thioglobus sp., assembly GCA_905612405.1. GTDB lineage: Bacteria > Pseudomonadota > Gammaproteobacteria > PS1 > Pseudothioglobaceae > Pseudothioglobus. The sequence goes on along the minus strand of CAJQRX010000040.1, from coordinate 15,078 downwards.
TGGGGCGTTCCAAGTGGAAAAAATCGTGCTTGGGTTGACCTTCAAAATGATGTTACTGCAAAAGATATTAAGCTTGCAAACCAAGAGGGATTTAAATCAGTAGAGCATGTTAAGCGTTATACAACTTTAGGTATGGCTACAGACCAAGGTAAAACTGCTAATGTTCTTGGAATTGGTATTATGGCTGATAATATGAGCCAAACCATGGAAGAGACTGGGACTACGATATTTAGGCCTCCATATTCTCCAGTTGCAATTGGAGCATTTGCTGGAAGAAGGCGTGGAATGGAGTTTTATCCAACGCGTTATACTCCTAGTCATAAATGGTCTGTTGAGCAGGATGCTATCTTTGTAGAGGTTGGAATGTGGTATCGCTCTCAATGGTTCCCATTACCAGGAGAAACCCATTGGCGTGAATCTGTTGACCGTGAGGTAAAACAAACAAGAGCATCGGTTGGTATTTGTGATGTGACTACTCTTGGCAAGATTGATATTAAAGGTGCTGACGTTTCAGAGTTCCTTAATAAAGTCTATGTAAATGCTTTTGCAAAAGTACCAGTAGGTAAAACTCGTTATGGCTTGATGTTGCGTGAAGATGGGATGGTAATGGATGATGGAACAACTGCAAGGCTTTCTGAAAATCATTTTGTAATGACTACTACTACTGCCAATGCTGTAAACGTTTATCGCCATTTACAATTTTGTCATCAATGCTTATGGCCTGATCTAGATGTTCACATGATCTCAGTTACGGAGCAGTTTGCACAGTATGCAGTTGCTGGTCCAAACTCGCGTAAATTACTTCAAAAAGTTATTGATTCTGATTGTGATATCTCAAATGAAGCTTTCCCTTATATGGGTGCTGGTGAGATTACAATTTGTGGCGGAATACCCGCAAGACTTTTTAGAATTTCATTTTCAGGCGAACTGGCGTACGAAATTGCTGTTCAAACTCGATATGGTGATTCACTCATGAGGGCTCTCATGGAAGCTGGTAAAGAGTTTAATGTCGTGCCTTATGGGACTGAAGCTTTAGGCGTAATGCGAATTGAAAAAGGCCATGCTGCTGGTCCAGAGCTTAATGGCCAAACTAGCGCCTATGATTTAGGAATGGGTGGGATGATTTCTGGCAAGAAAGACTTTATAGGTTATAAACTTGGAATGCGTGAAGACCTTCTTCGTGACGATCGTATGCAGATGGTTGGTTTTAAGCCAGTTAATACTCAAGATCTTCTTCAAGCAGGATCACATCTTCTTAATTTAAGAGATAAACCATCAACTGAAACAGATCAGGGCTGGATTTCATCTTGTATTTATTCACCAATATTAGGCCATTATATTGGTATTGGTTTTATTAAGAGTGGACATAGCCGTAAAGGTGAATTTGTTCGAGCAGTTGATTTAGTGAGAGGTAATGATATTGAGGTTGAGATATGCAGCCCTCACTTTGTTGATCCAGAAGGAGAACGTTTACGTGTCTGATTATGAATTAGTAGTAGAATCCGCACTTGATGGTGTTGAGCATGAGTTTGAGGGAGTAACTGTCTCAGAAGTTGTTGGTAAGTCGTTAGTTATGGTTGCATTACCAAAGTCAAAATTTAAAGAGATTGAGTCATCAATGACAAAGTCTTGTGGCTTATCGTTGCCTGAAATGGAATATTCATCTCAATCTAATGATTCCTCCATAACGCTTTGGCGTTTACAAAAAAACCAAGTTCTAGCTTATTTTTCTTATGAAGGGAATGATGCAGAAGAATATATTGCAAATAGATTAAATGCTCCTGCTTACTATACTGATCAATCTGATACATGGGCTATGATTAGGGTTAGTGGCCCTAGAAGTAGAGATGTTCTTGAGCGAATTTGCCCAATAGATCTAAGTAAAAATATGTTTTCTATTGGAAGTGTATCTAGAACAAGTATGGAACATATAGGGACGATAATTTTTAGAGATGATGAAGACTCTTATGTTTTGTTAACTATGCGTTCTTTTGGAGTCTCAATGCTTCACGCAATTAAAGTATCAGTAAGAAATGTTATATAAGAAAAAAACTTTATAAAAAAATAAAGTCTTTAGAGTTATTTAATTTTTCAGCATTTAAAAAAACCAAAACTTTTTCTTGGTTTTGCCCAATAAAAACTGTTTACCATAAATACTCAGCTTATCTTTTAAGATTTTCATGAGTTCATTTTCTGAATTAACGCCATAAATTTTTAATGCCTGATCTAAAGCAATAGGTCTGGTTATTTTTACTCTTTTTTCCTCAGGTGACATCTATTTATAGCAAAGCACTTGGACAGTATATTTTTCGCCAAGTTCAACTAAATCAGCAGAATTAATAGGGTTTTTAAAGTCCCCATATTCAAAGTTAATACTGTGTTTTCCTAAAAAACTGGAAGCAGAGGTTCCTTTAATTGCAAAATTAATATTTTGTAATCTTTTGCCTCCATAGGTTGCAGTATTAATTCCTACAATATAACCCCCTTCATTTAACAATGGGCCACCGGAGTTTCCTGGCTGAATAGGAGCAGTAAACTGAAGATAATCTTTATTTCCTTCAAAGCCAGATAAAGAGGAAATATTGCCTTTTGTAGCTTTAATTTCATTCCCTAAAATATCGCCTAGAGGGAAGCCTAAGGCCATAACATCTTCTCCAGTCCTTACTGTGCCGAATTTTGCATAATCATTAGTTCTTTTATTAATTTTCAATGCTGCAATATCTAATGTTTTATTTTGCTTAACAAGAATTGCTTCAATTTGACTATTGCCATCATTAATCCATATTGAAGAACAATTATCAACAACATGATGATTTGTTAAAATATAACCATTAGAATTAATATAAAAACCTGTTCCGCTATTTCCACCAGAGCCAGGAGGAGAATTTGGTGGGGGACTTAACTCTGAAGGTGGAACTTCTGAGACATCAGAAAGAGGTGATCGATCAGGATACCATATACAACTCTTTTTTGCAGTCTCAAGTGCTTCAATTGAAGAGCCAAATTCAGAAGAATCATTTTGAGAAATTTTGTTATAAGTAGGTGAATTAGTTCCAGTTTTATTCCCAAGCCTTAAATCATTATTTGCATTTTCACTGGCTTCTTTAGAGCCTCTTGCATAACACCATTGTGACTCTGGATATGGACTATTAACACTTTTGTAGCTTGCACCAACTGTTACTGCAAATATACCATTTTTATTTATTGTCTCACTATGAAAAAAAGTAAATTCATCTGTTACAGCGCCCACTTGAATTGGTACCTTAATAATTCTGTCAATATAAACTGGAACCTCAATAACTTGCGAAAGTTCTGCATCTGGCACTTTAATAATTGAGTATACCGGCTTATCTATGTAAACATTTTTTTCAACAATATCAATAATAGGTGCATTCGCTCTATTGTATGCAAAGGCTAGAATAATGGCTAGTAGCCCAATAATGATTGCTATTATTCCTAAGTTTTTAATAAAGGTTCGATCAACTTTTAATTTTTTTAACCTAGCAAGCTGGTGTTCGTTATTAATAACTCCATCAGCATGAGCATTTAGTGTTGAAAAATTACTTGCTGTATATTCTTTAATAGGTTGATTTGAAGTATCATCAACCATCTAATCATCATCCAATATATCATCAACTTTAGTTGATCCAAATTTTAATAATTCTGGATCATTTGTATAAATTGGAACATGGATAATTTCTTTCCTGATAACTTCCTTGGGAACTTCTTTATAGATAATCTTATCAACTTCGACAGTCTCTTTAATAATTTTTTCAACAGGAACTTCTACAATCTGTTTAACAATCTTAGTAGGATTGTCGTAGCGATTTTTTCTTGATTCCATCATACTAATAAGGCCTCTCCTAAGTGGCCCTGGTTTTTTCTTATTTATTTCTTCATATTCTATTCCAGAATACATAAAAATAAATGATCCAAAGGCTAGAAAAATCCCCATACAAGAAACAATTCCAGCAAGAGATCCAAACCAAACTTTAGCTACAAATGAAATTTGTTTTTCAGTTATTATGACGCCATCTTCAAGGCCATACCAACTTTTTGCTATTCTATATATTTGAGTTTGTTCATAAGCCTCTGTAATTTCAATTCCTAAGGCTAATTGTTCTTCTTTTAATGGAAGTAATGCAGTCTCAAACGCGGTTATTTGGTCATTTTTATCAGCTAATTTAGCAGACTGTTTTTTTCTAAATTTATCAATAGTATCAATTTCATTATTATATTGCACCTGGCGAGCTAATATTTTTATATCAATACGTTCAATTTCTTTCTTAAACTTATTTTTTTGTGCAATTTTTAACTCAATTGCAGAGAGATCTTTATATAGCTTATCTACTTGTAGTTCTGTTTCTTGATTTATTCTGTTAATTTCAATATTTAAATTATTTGATGATCCAAGACCAACTTGAGTATTTTGATCTAAAAGGGCCATTTTTAAGGCTTCAAATTCTTTAATTTCTTTTTCCCATGAGCCAACTTTATTACCAAAAAAACCACCCAGGGATGGATCCAGTTTTTCAGCTTCTAGATATTTTTCTAAACGCGTAATGTTTTCATTGTAAACATCTATTTTTCTATTATTTACTTTTCTAACTTCACTCTGCCTGAGTTGCTCATCTTCGCTTACACTAACAAAGTTTCTCTCTGTTTGTATTATCTTTTCATCACGTCTTTTAATTGCTCTGGTTATTTCAACTTCAATATTTTTCTTCCTATCAAGTAATACTTGACTTCCTGATTGAAGATATTGATCTTGTTGAGCCAACAGAGTCTCTATTGCTGATTTCCTACTATTTAGAGCCTCTTGACGCATAATTGCTACTTCATCATTAATTGAGTCTTCGGTTTTTTGTTGAAGAATAGCTACTTCCTCTTCTCTAAATTTGATTTTCTGAATCACTGTATTAAGCTTTTTTTGAGGTGTACTAACTTGGATCGAAATATTAGCAAATTGTCTTTCAAATCCAGTAATTAGAGTTTCAAAGGTTATAAATGTTACAAGGAGCAATATTATTGAAAAGAAAAATCTAATCTTAAAGCTTTTATTTAGATAAATTAACTTACAAAAAGGTATTTTTAAAAGTTCAACTGAGGCAACCATTAAAAAAGGCAACCCAGCCAAGACTAAATCAAATAAGTTTATTAAAGGGAAATGACCATTTTCGATGACATAGTATTGATAGGTTTGGAAGCCCATTGACCAGGCAATCATAACACCAATAAATGCAGCAATTATTTCTATTGTCCAAGCAAATTTATAAAGCTTTTTACCAGATGATATTTTCTCTAACGTTAGTACATTTTCTGAAGTCATAATTCTCCACCTAGACTATTTATATATATCGATTGTACACATAATCTTATTTAGTTTCAAAATGATCTAGAATGGTTTTTTTTAAATACTAGATGTAAATTTAATAAATTCGGATTTAAAAAATGCGTTCAAAATATTAATTTTTTTTTAAGAATAGTTGAAGGTTTTTTTATAGAAATTTTTTAAAGACAAGGAAAAAAGAGCTGAAATCACTTCAAATTTTCCAATAATAGAATTTCTTAGGACTATTTATATTTTAATTCAAGTTTCTAAGCGATATCGATTGCCTGGGTGAGTTAATCGACTATAGGTAACTGGTATATTATCACTCCATGTAACTCTTGAAATTAAGATACAAGGCATCTGGGGTTTAATTTTTAAATATTCTGCAGTCATTTTATCTGCAGCAATAGCTTCAACAATATGCTGTGCTCCCGAGAGAGGGAGTACTTTTTTGAGATAGTAATTTGCTGTTACCTTGCTAAGATCAATCTCTAAATAACCAGGAGCTGAATCTTTATTAATATAACGCTCTTCTAATTGAATAGGCTGGTCATTTTCAAAATGCAGAACTAGTGAATAAAATATGTGAGACTCAGACTTGAGACTCAGATGATGGCACGCGAGTAATGGTGCAATAATTTCTTTTTGTTGAAGAGCTATAGAGTGGAAGCGATTTCCACGGGACTTAACCTCTTTAGCAATATCTCTAATTTGTAAGGCAGATTTAATTGGTTTATTTTCATTAACAAAAGTGCCTAAACCTTGAATCCGATACAACACGCCTTCTTCAGTCAGTTCTCTTAGAGCTCTATTGGCTGTCATTCGACTAACACCAAACTGCTCACAAAGTTTGTTTTCAGATGGTACTTGGCTGTGTTCAAGCCATTGTTGGCTATTTATACCTTCAATAATATGAAGTTTTAAAGCTTGATAATGGGGAATATTTTCTTGCATGTTTCTATTATACGCAACTCTAAAAAAATTGATTGTCTATACTTGTATATACAAGTATACTTTTATTATAAAAATAATTTAACAATAGGCACAATAATGATTAAATCACCACATGGTAATAAATTAAGTTGTAAAGGATGGCATCAAGAGGCCGCTATGCGTATGTTGATGAATAATTTAGATCCTGATGTGGCAGAGCACCCAGAAGATCTTATTGTTTATGGAGGTAATGGAAAAGCTGCTCGTAATTGGGATTGTTATCATAAAATTATATCTACATTACAACGACTAGAAAATGATGAAACACTTTTAATTCAGTCGGGTAAGCCTGTTGGCGTTTTTAGAACGCATGAAGAGTCACCTCGAGTTATTATTGCAAACTCACATCTTGTGCCTAGATGGGGAACTTGGGATAAATTTAGAGAATATGAGCAAGCTGGCTTAACTATGTATGGACAAATGACTGCTGGCTCATGGATATATATTGGTTCTCAAGGTATTTTACAAGGTACTTATGAAACCTTTGCTGAATGCGCTAAACAAAATTTTGGTGGTGAGTTGGTTGGTCGATTAATCGTAACAGCAGGTCTTGGTGGTATGGGTGGAGCTCAACCATTGGCTGCAACCATGAATGGCGCTTCTTGCCTAGCAATTGAAATTGATGAATCTCGCGCACAGAAGCGTTTAGAGAAAGGCTATGTTGATGAAATATGCTACAACCTAGATGAGGCATTAGAAAAAGTACTTAAAGCGAAAGAGCAAAAACAGCCTTTATCAGTAGCTATTGTTGCTAATGTTGCAGATGTATTACCTGAAATGTTAAAACGAGGCATTATTCCTGATGTCTTGACAGATCAAACATCGGCTCATGATTTGCTGTTGGGGTATCTTCCATCAGGTTATAACGTTAAAGAGTCTGAAGTTTTTCGTACTAAAGATCCAAAAGGTTATCAAGAGGCTGTATTGGATTCGATGCAAGTTCATATAGGTGCGATGCTTGAGATGCAAAAACAAGGTGCTATTACTTTTGATTATGGTAATAACATACGCGGTCAAGTTGCTGATCATCGAGGAATGCATGAGGCTTTTGATATTAAAGGTTTTGTGCCACTCTACATTCGTCCATTGTTTTGTGAGGGCTCTGGGCCTTTTAGATGGGCTGCACTCTCAGGTGACCCTAAAGATATTCAAGTTACTGATAAGGCTATTTTAGAGACTTTTCCTCAAAATGAGTCTCTCGCTAAGTGGATTCATAAGGCGCAAAATCAAATTCAATTTCAAGGTCTTCCTGCAAGGATTTGTTGGCTTAAGTATGGAGAGCGTGAAGAAATGGGGCTTAAATTTAATTGGCTAGTTAAAAAAGGGAGGGTTGCTGCACCAATTGTAATTGGAAGGGATCATCTAGATTGTGGATCAGTTGCGTCACCAAATCGAGAAACAGAAGGCATGAAAGATGGTTCAGATGCTATTGCAGATTGGCCACTACTTAATGCCATGCTAAATACTGCTTGTGGTGCTAGCTGGGTTTCTATTCACCATGGTGGCGGTGTAGGTATTGGTTATTCAATACACTCAGGAATGGTAAGTGTTGCGGACGGAACTGCAATGGCTGATCGCCGACTATCTCGAGTTCTTTCAGCAGATCCAGGAACTGGTGTGATGCGTCATGCAGATGCAGGTTATGATGTTGCTATTAAAACTGCAAAAACCAAGGGCGTTGATTTGCCAATGATAGGGTGAAAAATTGATTACTTTAGATAATATTTACCAAGACCTTGAGCGAACAATTGATTCGCTGTACCATGATAAGAGTGCCTTAGAAAAATCACGCGCTATAGTTGATCGAGTTCTTGATGATGGTAATAGTTATTATGGAATAAATACTGGGTTTGGTTTTTTAGCAAATAAAAAAATTGACTCAGAGCAGCTAGAAAAATTACAGCATAACTTGTTATTAAGTCATGCTGTTGGTCTTGGGGATTCAATACCAAAAAATATTACGCGATTAATGTTACAACTTAAAATTGTTGCCCTTAGTTTGGGTTATTCAGGAGTCTCAGTAGAGGTTGTAGAGCGTCTCATGCTATTTTTGAAAAATGATTGGATACCCGTTGTACCTAGTAAAGGTAGTTTAGGTGCTTCGGGAGATTTGGCTCCTTTGGCGCATTTAGCTTTACCATTATTAGGAAAGGGCTACTTTTGGAGCTCTGAAGATAACGAGCCACTTAGAGCAAAAACCGTCCTTAAAGCTGAAAATCTAGAACCAATTAATCTTAAGGCAAAAGATGGTCTTGCGCTTATTAATGGTACTCAAATGATGACAGCGTATGGTGCTCATATTTTGGAGAGAGCAAATAGCTTATTAAAAAATGCTGATATTTTAGCGGCTATTTCTTTAGAAGCATTAATGGGAAGTGCTCGTCCTTTTGATGAGCGCATTCAAGCTATAAGACCGCATCCAGGGCAAAAGGCTGTAGCTTCTAATATTCGCCTACTGTTAACCGATTCAGCAATATTGGAGAGTCATAAAAATTGTGATAAAGTTCAAGATCCTTATTCACTTCGCTGTATTCCTCAAGTGCATGGAGCTACTCGTGATTTATTAGAGTATGCATCTGGAGTAATTGAGCGAGAACTTAATTCGGTAACGGACAATCCTTTAGTTTTTAGTGATGGTGATATTATCAGTGGAGGTAATTTTCATGGACAGCCATTAGCTCTAGCTATGGATTCTGCAGCTATTGCAATAGCTGAGATTGCTAGTATTGCAGAGCGTCGAATTTATTTATTATTACGCGGTCTTGATGGCCTTCCAACTGTATTAGTAAATGATTCTGGTATCAATTCTGGCTTTATGATTCCACAATATACAGCTGCCTCATTAGTTTCTCACAACAAGGTACTTTGTCATCCTGCATCGGTTGATTCTATTCCCTCTTGTTTGGGACAAGAAGATCATGTGAGTATGGGAAGTATTTCTGCTATTAAGCTATTAGAGGTATTAAATAATGTTGAGCAAGTATTGGCAATTGAAGCTTTTACTGCAGCTCAAGCGCTCGATTTTCGTAAACCTTTAAAGGCTGGTAGAGGTGTTGAAGCAGCACATCAAGAGATTCGTAAGAGAGTATCCCATAAAGATGCAGATGAGTTTTTTGGAGATGATATTGATGCTTGTATAGATATGCTTAGAGGCAATCATATTCTTAAAGAGGTTGAAAAACAAATAGGCAAACTTCAATGAATCGGATTGAAAATATTACTATAGCGCAATGCTTAGATCAAGGTGTTCAAGCTGATATTCATTTACTAGAAAATGCTACAGTTGTCTGGCAAGAAGATACTATTATTTGGGTTGGAAAAACAAAAGAGATGCCAGAGCAATACGAACATAGCAAAATTGTCTTTCATACTGGAGGTTTTTTAGTTCCAGGATTGATTGATTGCCATACTCATTTAGCTTTTGGTGGCTGGCGTGCAGATGAGTTTGGAGAGCGAGTTTCTGGTACTCCTTATGCTGAAATTACTAAGAGAGGTGGCGGCATTTCATCAACAGTTGCTGAAACACGCTTAGCTAGTAAAGAGGAGTTGATTGAAAAAGCCAATGGGTTTTTAACTGAAATGGCAGCTTTAGGAGTGACAACGGTTGAGTGTAAAAGTGGCTATGGACTTAATGTTGATGATGAATTTAAAATTTTAAGTGTTTATGATGATCTAAAAAAAATTACCCCTTTAACATTAATTTCGACATTTTTAGGTGCGCATTTAGTTCCAAAAGAAACACCAAGAGTGGATTATTGTCGTATGATAATTGAAGAAATGATTCCTAAAATTTCAGAGCATAAATTAGCAGAATTTTGCGATATTTTTATTGATGATCATGCCTTTAGTCAAGCCGAGGCCCGACCAATTATAGAATCTGCCAAGGCACATGGTTTAAAAATAAAACTGCATGTAGATCAACTTAGTGGAGATGGTGGTGCTGAATTTGCAGCTGATTGTGGAGCCTTCTCAGCTGATCATTTGGAGTATGTCTCTGAAGAGGGCATCAAAGCACTAAAAAAATCAGGCACCATTGCTGTTACACTACCTTTAGCAAGTCTTTATACCTTTCAAAAATCACTTGATGCAAGAATGCTTATTGATGCTGGAGTAGAGGTTGCTTTGGCAACAGATTTTAATCCTGGCTCAGCGCCAAGTAATCACTTGCCATTAGCTATGATGTTGGGTTGTACGCTTAATCATATGAGCCCTAAAGAAACACTAAAGGCAGCAACTCTTTATGCCGCTAAAGCTTTAGATAAGGCTGATAAAATTGGCTCTATAGAAGTTGGAAAGCGCGCAGATTTTGCATTAATAGGCGCACCATCAATTGAGCATTGGATGTATCATTTCAAAGCTAATGCTAATTGTTTGACGGTGAAAAATGGACATATCATTTATCAACATTAATACCATTAAAAGGGATTTTTAGATGAAAAACTGGAAATTTAAAGGATTGTATCTTAAGAAGGGATGGATTTCACCTGCTTTTGTCAGTACTGATGATGATGGAAAAATTTTAAGTATTGACTCTGAATCTTTTTTAAAAGTAGATGAATCTATTGATGGTTATGCAATTGCTCCTATTCCTAATGCTCATTCACATGCCTTTCAGTATGTGATGGCTGGTCTGACTGAGAATATTCCAAAAGGACATCAGGGAGATAACTTCTGGTCTTGGCGTGAGCGAATGTATGCAATTGCAGATCAAGTTAGCCCTGAACAAATGGAAGTTATTGCTTCAATGCTTTACTCTGAAATGCTAAGGTTAGGATACGATCATGTAGTGGAATTTCACTATTTAAATAAGGATTCAAATGGGCAGGCCTATAATAATCCAAATGAAATGGCTGAGCGCTTAATAAGCGCTGCAAAACGAGTGGGTATGAAAATTACCATGACTCCTGTTTACTACCGTACAGCAGGCTTTAATCAAGGCCCTTCTGAAGCGCAGAGGCGCTTTCAATATGAGTCAACGGATGCTTATTTTTCTCAAATTGAGGATTTAAAAAGTAAGTATGAACATGATTCTGAAGTCAAAATTGGTTATGGACAACATTCTCTGAGGGCAGCCAACGTCGAGGAGACTAAGGAAATTTTTGCTTATAGCTCAGAAATGCCTTGCCATATTCATATTTCAGAGCAAACTCAGGAAGTTAAGGGCTCTTTAAAGCATCTTGGTGCTCGTCCAGTTGAGTGGTTAGCTAATGAAGTAGGTATGGGTCAAAATACTAATTTAATTCATAGTACCCATATAACTGAGAATGAAATGCAAAGCATAATTAGAGCAAAAGCTAATGTGGTGATTTGCCCAAGTACTGAGGGTAATTTGGGTGATGGATATTTCCCAATTTCAGATTTTATTGAGGCAGGAGGTCGTTGGTGTATTGGTTCTGATTCTCACATTGGTATTAATCCTTTTGAAGATTTAAGATTGTTAGATTATGGCCAGCGAATGAGTAAGCAGAAACGAAATATTATGCTTAATGGTAAGCCAGGTGATAGTGCTGCAATTTCTTATGATACTGTCTTTGATAATGGCCATTTGGCTGCAGGTGAGAGTAAAAATGATTATTTTCAAGTGGGAGATGATCTAGATGTGTTAATTATTAATTCTCAATCGCCTTTAATGACCCGAGATACAAATGATGGAAGGTTGGCAACAATTGTCTATGCACTCGATAATTCTGCTATTTATGGTCGACTAAAGTCGGGTGAATGGTTGGTTAAGAAGGGTGTTCATATCATTCATGATGAAATTATTCAAGACTTTAGTAAGGTAGTGAATGATATTCACTAATATTAAGGCAATTACTAAATGTTACTGGATATTTGGTCTTGTAAGGTTATCCACATGTAAAACTTGGTTAACCTGCTCTTCTGTCATTAAGCCTTCTTTAATAATAATCTCTCTAACAGTCATTCCATTTTTTAGAGCTTTTTTGGCAATCCGAGCTGACTCTTTATAGCCTAAGTGAGGAGTAAAGAATGTGGCTATACCTGGACTTTGTTCAACATATTTAGCACAAATTTCAACGTTTGCTGTAATTCCGTCCACGCATTTTGTTTTTAGCATAATCATAGCATTAGTCATATAACGCAATGAGCGTAATATATTTATGGCTAAAACAGGTTCAAAAGCATTGAGCTGCATTTGGCCAGCTTCAGCCGCTAAAGTAATTACCAGGTCATTTCCAATTACTTGAAAAGCAGTTTGATTAACTGCCTCAGGAATAACAGGATTAACTTTTCCAGGCATAATTGAAGAACCAGCTTGAACAGCAGGGAGATTTATTTCGTTAAAACCAGCAATTGGCCCTGATGATAATAATCTTAAGTCATTAGATATTTTTGATAGCTTTATGGCCACTCGCTTTAGAACAGAAGAGAAAGACACAAAAGCACTAGTATCAGAGGTTGCGGCAATAGGGTTTGGAGCCAGCACTAGAGGAAGTCCAGATAAATCAGCTAATGCATCTACTGCTATTTTTGGATAATCTAGATGGCTATTAATTCCAGTTCCAATAGCCGTAGCTCCTAAATTAACCTCTAAAAATAATTGCGACATTTCATTTAGTCTTTTAATATCATCTAGCAAGGTATTACCAAAAGCAGTAAATTCCTGACCAAGACTCATTGGTACAGCATCTTGTAGTTGCGTTCGTCCCATTTTAATGATTCCAGCAAATTCTTCACCTTTAGCATGAAAAGAATTAGAAAGAGCTTTAATTGCCTCTAGTAAAGGGTCATATTCTTTTAAAAATCCCACCAATAAAGCAGTTGGATAAGTGTCATTAGTTGATTGTGACATGTTTACATGCATAAGAGGAGAGATAGAGTCATAATCACCTTTGTCTTTTCCTATTATTTCAAGTGCAACATTAGCAATGACCTCATTAGCATTCATATTGGTTGAAGTTCCAGCACCACCCTGGATTATCTCTACAATAAACTGATCATGAAATTCACCATTAATAATCCTCTCACAAGCGCTGACTATAGGAATATAAATTTGATCCTCCAATAGGCCTAATTTATTATTTGCTCGAGCACATGCAAGCTTAACCATGGCATAGGCTATAACTATATTTGGATAAACTGAAATCGAAACATCTGCTATAGGAAAGTTTTCAACAGCTCTCTTAGTATGAATCCCATAATAGGCATCAAAAGGTATTTTCATTTCACCCAAAAAATCGGTTTCTATTCTGTAATTCATAATCTCTAATAATTAATAAATATACTAATAAGCAAGATGCATTGACCAAGTGTCTTGTTTTATTATTAAATAGCTATAAAGCTAATGGATAGTCGGTGAAGTATCGTATTATATAATCTTTTTTAAAGATAAGGCTAGAGATGACTTCACTTCAAACTCTTCCATTTAAAATTCACTCCCCTGATAGTTTTAAGACAGTTCCTTGGCGAAATGGTTTAGGCTCAACTATAGAATTATTAGCAGAGACATTAAAGAAGAATGAACTTTTTTCTTGGCGCTTAAGTATTGCATCTGTTACAAACGATGGCCCTTTTTCTGATTTCAGTGGTTATGATCGTACTTTGTTATTACTCGAAGGCTCTGGGATAACTCTCAATAAGCCTAATGGAATCTTTAAAGTGCTAAATTCATCACTTAATTATGCAAATTTTAAAGGTGAGGATTTGATAGACGCCACTCTTCATGATGGCCCTATTAAAGATTTTAATATTATGACTTTACGCTCGATTTGTACCTCAAGTTTTACAGTTATTGATGAAACTAGCAAGTCTTTACTTAATATTAATGCTGATAAATTACTAGTGTACAGTATCAAGCCAGTCAATATTCAAATTGGGCTAGAGGCAGGTATTAGTCTTGAGGCCAATCATTTGTTGCAATTTAATTACTATATAAACAAAACAATGACATTAGATAAAACTCAGGCAATTGTGATTCAAATTAACTACAATAAATAGGATATCATTTTGTTTCTACCCCTTCTTGTAATGCGCCATATAATTAACACTTACATCATCACCTAGTTTGTATTTTTTAGTAATTGGGTTATAAGTCATTCCAATCATTGAGCTAATTGATAAATCGCAAGTTCGAGCCCAACTATCAATCTCACTTGGGCGTATAAACTTCTCGTAGTTATGAGTCCCCTTAGGCAGGAGATTTAAAATATACTCTGCACCAACAATTGCAAAGAAATATGCTTTTGGATTTCTATTTATTGTCGAGAAAAAAACCCTTCCATTTGACTTAACTAATTTAGAGCAAGCTTCAATAACTAATGATGGGTCTGGAACATGCTCTAACATTTCAAGACATGCTATGACATCAAAAGACTCTTGTTCAGATTCTACTAATTCTTCTGCAGATATAAATTTATAGTCAATATCAAGGCCAGACTCCAGCAAATGAAGTTTAGCAACTTCAAGGCCTGCTTCAGCTAGATCAATACCAACCACAGTAGCACCTTCAAGGGCTAAGGATTCACTTAAAATACCACCACCACAACCTATGTCAAGAATACGCTTTCCTTGGAGGGAGCCTCCACATTGCTCTTTGATGTAGTTAAGACGAAGTGGATTAATGTCATGTAAAGGTTTGAATTCTGAGTTTTTGTCCCACCAGCGCGCCGCTAGTACTGCAAATTTTTCAACTTCGTCTTTATCAACGTTAGAATTCATAGTTCTTTAACAAATTCTAGAACTTCTTGAGCATGTTCTGCAACCTTAACTTTATCCCAATGCTTAAGAATTTCTCC
>CAJQRX010000039.1 GCA_905612405.1 uncultured Candidatus Thioglobus sp. | reverse complement strand
AAAATAATTCATTTATGAAAAAATTAATTATTATTGCATTTTTGATTTATTTAGGATTCTTTTCGTACGCAAGATGGAGCGTTGAAAAGGAAGCTTGTTTTATTGATGAAGTGTGGATTTGCTGATGAAAATATTCCTAAAAATACTCTCACTTCTTCTTATCTTATATAGTTTTTCAGCTTCTTCTGAGATTGA
Source organism: uncultured Candidatus Thioglobus sp. (assembly GCA_905612405.1). Classification (GTDB taxonomy): domain Bacteria; phylum Pseudomonadota; class Gammaproteobacteria; order PS1; family Pseudothioglobaceae; genus Pseudothioglobus. Next base: position 6,781 of record CAJQRX010000039.1, on the reverse strand, counting down.
ATATAGAGAATTAATGGCTGATGGACTTGATATGTCTTTAAGTGATTTTTGTATTTATCAGCCAGGGATTCAAAATAGAGGGGAAATTGGAAACTGGAAACTTTTTTTTCCTAATGAGGAGAAGGGAATTACAGCAACTAGTATATGTGTATACAAAGATGAATATGGTCAAATAAGTGAGAAAGGCGAATTAGTAAATGGACTAAAGGAAGGGAGCTGGATTAATTATTATCGAAATGGACAAAAGAAATATATACAAAACTATAAGAATGGCATAGAAGATGGTAGTTTTGTTGATTGGACAGAAAATGGTCAGAAAACAAATGAGATGAATTATAAAGAAGGTGTTTTAGACGGGGATTTTCTTGGTTGGTACCCAAGTGGACAGATAAGGAAAGAGTCTTATGTTAATAATTCAAACCTAGATGGAATAGTCACTCTCTGGCAATTAAATGGAGATAAATGGTTTCAGGCAGTCTTTAAAAATGGTGAAAGAATTGGAAATTGTGAAATACACAATGATTGGGATTTGGAAAAATTAGCAATCGAGAAAAGTCCAAATTATGCTGTAGAAATTAAACGATATACTGAGGGGGAGTATCGCAGATATTGTAAGTAATAAGATGATATGAAAAAACTACTACTACTTCTCTTCTCTCTAATGCTCTCCTTTAATACTTATGGTGAGTGGACATTTATAGGTCAAAACTCTGATGATGATTCTTTTTACTTAGACTTGGACAGTGTAAAGTCCTCTGAAGGATATGTTTATTGGTGGGATTTGGGCGATTGGGTTGAGCCATATGAAGATGAAACAGGAATTATCGAAAAGCCTGTGTATAGTCAAATGGAATATGTTCAAGGGGAGTGTGCGATAAAGCGTTTTAAAACACTATCAACCAATTTCTATGAAGAGCCAATGGGTAAAGAGCTAATTTATACCTTTAACGACCCCGAACCTCAATGGAATTACTTTCCGCCTAATTCTAAGGGTGATGATTTGTTTGATATTAGTTGTGGATTAATGAAAGCCTTTGAGGAAAGTTCAGCTGACCAATACCAAAAGATTATTGAAAAATTTAAAGTTGAGATTGAGCTTGAAAGAAAAAAAAGTGAATATGAAAAATTACTTAAAGATGAAATTAAAGCAGAGGAAGAAATAGCGAACTTATTAATAGCTGAAGACCAACGAAATACATTGAGGTCTGCTTATGTAAATAATATCGCAGCGAGAGTTAAATCATTCTGGCGTTACCAATCTGCTGAAGATGATTGGACTGCTGAAGTTTATGTCATTCAAGATAGAAATGGCAATGTCAAAGCTGTAGATGTTCGAAATGCTAATGTTGGTAATAGTGCTCTTGGTAAATCATTTATGGACTCAATAGAAAGAGCCGTTAATAAGGCATCACCACTTCCTGGTGCTCCTGATGATGCTGTATTTGATAGCGAAATATATATGTTGTTTAGTGTGAATTAATTTGAAGAAACTACTCCTACTTCTTTTCTCTCTAATGCTTACCTTAAACTCTTTTGCAGAAGAGGTCTTTTATTGTAGTTCTGAACTAGCAACTGGGTTAATAATGGAAAATGGGGAATGGAAGACTACGACATATGAAACCGATAGATTCACAATCAAATTTAATGATAATTATTCGACACTTTCTGGATTAGAAAGCTATGCTTTATACTGTGAACAGGCTCCTGGGGCAGCATCTAAGCAGATTCTAATTTGTTCTCCACCATTTGACGCAGATAGATTTATATTTGAAAATGAATTAAAACGTTTTATGTATTTAAGGCAGGCTACTAACGGGTATTTGACTAATAGGAATTTTTCAACCTGGATTGAAGCAGGAACCTGTCAATCTTTTTAGTATGAGTAAATTCTTTATCTAATCAACTCCTAATCTTCATTTAGCCTTCATATCCAAAGCCTAGAATAATGGCTATGAATAAGAAATTACTGTTCTCACTACTCGGTCTTTTTATTGGACTACTTATTTCCTTAACTGCTAACGCTGACCTTGATAAAGCTATCGCTTATGCTGAAGCTGGTAATGTGAAACAAGGGCAGAAGGAACTTTACAATATCAGCCAAAGAGCAATGGCTGGAAATCCAAAGTCGATGTGTGAGTTTGGAACGATGTATATGAAAGAAGGTTACTGGATTGTTCAAAGCGATAAAGATGCTTTAGAGTGGTGGCAAAAATCTGCTGAATTGGGATATGCTCCTTGTCAATTTTCTGTTGGCTCTGCTTATTTAGTTGGTAAAGGAGTTGAAAAGGATTTATCAAAGGCAAAGTACTGGCTTCAAAAAGCAATTGATAGTACTTATACCAAATACAGTAGAGTATCAAAACAACTCTATGCTATTCACGAACTAGACAAGTATTAATTAGAGAGTAATAAGTAGTGTCTGCCTAAAACTTCATCCTACTTTCCCCATCAGAGATAATTTATACTTTAACTAGGATTTATTTGAAATATAATAATAGTTTCTTATTATCAACACAACTTTAGCTGAGCCACTATGAAAAAATTAATTCCAATACTCCTAATGGGAGTAACAACTTTATCAATCGCAACTGTAACTTCTTTAGAAGAGTATGCATATGATTTTGCTACTATTGGTTATGACGTAACAATTACTGGTGATTCTACTTATTTCGACCCAATGAATGCCGGTGATTACTTCACTCTGGAAGATTCTGGTTACACTTTAGAGACTCGTATAGACGGTATGAGCAGGAAAGGGAAGAAAGAATTTATAAAGTTTTATAATGCGAATTGTGAAATATCTTGGACCGATGTTTCATACTGTAATATAACTGTAACTGGTGAAACTGAGTTAAATGAGATGATGGCTCTCGTTCTCACTGCAACTAGTATTACATTCAATGACCATGGAAAGACATTTAAATAATTAAAGAATAGTAGTAAGCTCCATTTACTATTCTTACTAATATCCTCTGGTTAAATTGGGTTTTTAATGCAGTGTAGGCCTTGTTAGAAATGTTTTTAATAAATTATTATTCCAACAAAGATTATCGAATAAGTAAGGATTGTCATTGTCAATTTAAATGAGTTGAGTCCAGAGCCCAATGAAACTAATGTTTCAGATATTATGCCTGAACTTAAATAGGTTTCTAACATCAATAGTTCAGCACAAATTACTAATATGGCTAGAGGGCAAAAATCATTTAAGCATTCTAATGGCCTACCTGTTACTGATGATGAAATTTATATGATGGTAATGCTCTATAACTATCAACACAAAAGTATTGATTTTCTTGCTCGTAAATTTAATGTTAGCTCTCCAGTAGCTAAAGAAATTATCATTCGAAGTCGTTTTGGCGGGGCATGTGGTTAAGATAAATATACTACCTCTAATTATTATTGTTCTTGCAAGTCAAGTTTATGCAGATAAAAGTGCTATATTCCTTGAGGGATTAAAAGGAGTTACCAGGATTGATTTCTCAGATGGGAGTGCTTATCAAGGACAAGTCGATGAGTGCTTAATTGAATTAATCAAAACAACCTGTATGTCGGGGATGGGAGTCTATGATTTTAAAGCTGGCTCAAAATATTTTGGAAGTTTTAAGGCTAATAAGCCCAACGGCAATGGTTTATTTATACATCTAGATGGTCAAACTTATGAAGGAAGCTTTAAAGATGGCGTTATTAATGGAAAAGGCATCATGACCTATCCAGATGGTCAGAGGTATGAAGGTGGCTATAAAAATAATATGCAAAATGGTTATGGCATTATGACTTATCCAGATGGCCGGAGATATGAAGGCGGCTATATAAATAATATGCGAAATGGTTATGGCGTTATGACCTATCAAGATAGAGGTAAGTATGAAGAAGGCAGCAGTTATGAAGGAGAGTGGTTAGATGACAAGCGACATGGTCAAGGCATTATGATTTATTCTAATGATGGAAGGCGTTTGAAAGGAGAGTTTAAAGATAATGTTTTTATTAGTATCTAGTTTTTTGAGAATTCTTACTCACTATAATTAGAACATTTATGATAATTTGGATATGAACTTGTGGACTTAAAAATAATATATTTTGACTTACCTTTTTGGCGCGCTGAAATATCAAGACTGCCTTTATTTATTGCAGATATAAAGTTTGATGATATCAGGCCTAGTGGTGATGATTGGGATTATGCTAAAGAGAATGGAAAAATGAAAGACGGCACAATCATTCCCTTTCGTGAATTACCTGTTCTTCATATAAATGGTCAAAGCATTGGGCAAACAATGGCGATTGCAAGAATATGCGGAAAGCTTAGTGGTATGTATCCTGAGGATATTGTTGAGGCAGGCAAGGTAGATCAAATCGTTGTTGCTGTTGAAAATATTAATGCGCTTTTAGGCCCTTCAATGAAAGAAAGTGATCCAATTAAAAAGAAGGCGATGAGAAAAGAGCTAGCCTCGAATGAGCTGCCAACATACTTTAGTTACTTGCAAGATATTTTAAGTGCCAATGGCTCAGATTGGTTTGTCGGAGACAATATGACTATTGCTGATCTTGCAGTTTGGAGTCTTTTGGGGTGGATTGCTTCGGGAGTTATTGACGATATCTCTGTAGAAGTTATTCAGCGTTTTGAGGGCCTGGTAAAGTTATATAACCAGATCAATGAGAACCCACGCGTCAGAGAGTGGAAAATTAAGACCTATGATCATGATAAAGTTCGAGATGATGAGTATAGTTTTGGCATCCCCGATAGCATATAAAGAGAATTAATTGAGCGTTCTTGAATCATCCAGGTAGGGCAGTTTATTTCGAACTGATGAGATTTCATCTGTGTTGATTTCTACCGCGATGACTTTTTCAGTTGTTCCAGCGTTAACAACATCAAGACCATCCGGGCCAATAATTTTGCTCTCACCCATAAAATTTATGCCATTTAAGTTTCCAGTAGAGTTGGCATAAATAACATATATTCCATTTTCAAATGCCCTAGTTCTGCAGTTATAAAGAGCTGCAGCTGGCCAATGAGATGACTGACCCGTTGGAGCAATAATCAGTTCAACACCTTGTAAGGCTAATTTACGAATAATCTCTGGAAACTCTAATTCGTAACAAATGACGATTGCCGCTTTAATTCCATTGATAGTGATGATCGAGCTCTCACCCCCTGGTTTGAATATCTTTGACTCATCGGCGGTAGGCGGCAACATTTTTTTACGATGATTTGCTAGTGAGATTCCTTGATTGTCAAAATACTGCGCAGAATTAAAGAGATTATCGTTATCTATTTCTGGATATCCATAAACAATAGCAGTTGAATACTTTTTTGCAAGAAGGCTTATTTGTGATGCATGCTCACCAGTTCTAGCCTCACAATATTCTTTAATTTTATCAAAGCTGCCATATCCGGAAAGAAATAGCTCAGGACATACAATTAAATCTAGTGCATCATTTTTTTGTAATTGCGACTCTAGTCTTTCAATCCTCTTTAAAGGACTTTCATCGCGCATTTTGTATTGAAATATTCCAGCACTAATTTTCATTTTTTTGATCTCGTTTTACGAATCTTCTTAATCCAATTATACGGCTTTATAACAATCCAATATATCCATACAGGCGCAACAACTATATAGAATATATGCCAATAAACGTTATAAATGTCAAACCAGCTAATGAATATTTGATTGTTTAGTTTTGAGTATGTGGTCGCAATGAAAAAAGAAAACAGTACCCAAAAGATACTGAGGTAAAAACTAATTCTTGTTTTTAATGAGAAACTTATCATTAGAAATGATTGCACTATATAACCTTAAGGTAACTATAATTTAATTTGCAAATTCATAGAGACTTTCGATGACAAAAACATTACAAATCACTGAAAAGGATGCCTGGAATTTAGCATTTAAAGCTCTAAGTAATAACCAAACTTCAGAAAATAATGCGAAAGAGGTCGCAGATGCACTAATCAATGCTGAATTTGATGGCCAGCCTGGTCACGGCCTTTCACGTATCCCATCGTATGTCGAGCAGCTAAATGCTGGAAAAGTTAAGGGTAATGTTGAGCCTTTGCTTCTAAGCTCTAAGGGAAGTGTAATAAGGGTTGATGCTAATAATGGGTTTGCCTTTCCTGCAATCTCGCTGGCAATTAAAGAAATCACTACTGCCTGTAAAAAATATGGCATTGCAGCAGCAAGCGTTTCTCGTTCACATCACTTTGGCCAAGCTGGTAGGCATGTTGAGCGATTAGCGGAGCAGGGCCTTATTGGATTGATGTTTGGTAATACCCCTAAAGCGATTCCGCCATGGGGAGGTTCTATACCTGTATTTGGAACCAATCCAATTGCTTTTTCTGCGCCTAGAGCTAATGATGCGCCAATGGTTATTGATATGAGCCTTAGTAAAGTAGCGCGCGGCAAGGTGATGCTTGCAAATCAGCAAAACGAAAAAATTCCTGAAGGCTGGGCTATTGATGCTGAAGGTAAGCCAACGACAGACCCTAAAAAAGCGCTTGCGGGCGCGATGCTTCCAATTGGAGATGCAAAAGGCAGCGCTTTAGCGCTAATGGTAGAGGTTCTTGCAGCAGGTCTTACTGGATCTAATTTTGGTTTTGAAGCGAGCTCATTTCTTGATGCTGAGGGTGACTCCCCAGGCGTTGGACAGCTCATTATTGCAATCGATCCTAGCTTTTTTTCTGGAGAGGGTTTCGTTGAGAGAACTGAGACTATAGTGGGCGCCATTCTTGAGCAGCCAAATACTAGACTTCCGGGTGATAAGCGCATTGAAAAAAGAAAGGCTC
>CAJQRX010000038.1 GCA_905612405.1 uncultured Candidatus Thioglobus sp. | reverse complement strand
CATGAAGATGGAATGAGCTTGCCACAAGGTGTTAATACAGCTTATTTAAATTCAATCCCAGTAGAAAAAGAAACGGAACTTGTTGTTAAGCATGATATTGAGCATCGAATTAAATCGATCATTCGATGGAATGCAATGATTATGGTTGTAAAAGCAAATCAAGTCTCCTCTGAACTTGGCGGCCATATTGCATCATTTGCATCTAGCGCAACCCTTTATGAAGTTGGATTTAATCATTTTTATCGGGGTGGGAATTTAGATCAGGGAGCAGACCTAATATTTTTCCAAGGACATATAGCACCTGGAATATATTCAAGAGCCTTTCTAGAGGGAAGAATTACTGAAAAGCAAATGCTTAACTTTAGGCAAGAGGCTAATCAAGAAGGATTATCATCCTATCCCCATCCATGGTTAATGCCAAATTTTTGGCAATTTCCTACGGTATCTATGGGACTAGGGCCAATAATGGCAATATTTCAAGCGCGTTTTATGAAATACCTTCAGCATCGAGAAATAATTAAAACTGATAAAAGAACCGTTTGGGCTTACATAGGAGATGGTGAAACAGATGAGCCTGAGTCTCTTGGTGCCATATCTTTAGCAGGTAGAGAAAAACTGGATAATCTTATTTTTGTTATTAATTGTAATCTTCAGCGTTTAGATGGACCTGTTCGAGGAAATGGTAAAATTATTCAAGAACTTGAAGGAATGTTTCGAGGTGCCGGCTGGAATGTAATTAAAGTTATTTGGGGTAGGGGTTGGGATAAATTAATCGCCAATGATACTTCGGGCCTTTTGAGGCAAAGAATGGAAGAAGTCGTTGATGGAGAATATCAGGCCTATAAAGCAAAAGATGGTGCTTATGTTCGTAAGCATTTTTTTGGAAAGTATCCTGAAACTCTTAAACTTGTTGAGCATATGTCTGATGATGAAATTTTTGGTCTTACTCGTGGTGGTCACGATCCAAATAAGGTTTTTCAAGCTTATAAATCAGCTAAAGAGCATAAAGGACAGCCTACAGTTATTTTAGCAAAAACAGTCAAAGGCTACGGAATGGGAGAGGCTGGTGAAGGACAAAACACTACCCATAGCCAGAAGAAGTTAGGTGTTGATGCACTAGTTCGTGTCGCTCAGAGATTTGATATTCCTGTTACTAAAAAAGATGCAGAAGAGCTTAATTTTTATAAGCCTGCTGAAGATAGTGAGGAGCTTAAATATCTTAGAGAGAGACGTGAAGCTTTGGGTGGATATCTACCTGTTAGAAGTTTTGAGCTGGAGTCGTTTAAAATACCAAAATTAAACGTTTTTGATCCTCTACTAAGATCTACTGATGAAAAGGAAATATCAAGCACAATGGCATTTGTGCGCTTCCTATCACTATTAATACGAGATAAAGAGATTGGTCCAAGAGTTGTTCCCATTGTTCCTGATGAAGCGAGGACCTTTGGAATGGAGGGTCTTTTTAGGCAAATGGGTATTTACTCTTCTTCTGGTCAGCTCTATGAGCCAGAAGATTCTGATAAAGTCATGTGGTACAAAGAAGATATTAAAGGTCAAGTTCTTCAAGAAGGTATCAACGAAGCTGGGGCAATTTCTGACTGGATTGCTGCTGCAACTTCCTACGCTTCTCATAACGTCACAATGATTCCTTTTTATATTTACTACTCAAAGTTTGGCTTTCAAAGGGTTGGTGATCTCGCGTGGGCTGCTGGAGATATGCAGGCTAAGGGTTTTTTTGATGGGCGGCACCGCTGGAAGAACAACACTAGCTGGTGAAGGACTGCAGCATCAAGATGGAGATTCATTAATTGTTGCTAACACTATTCCAAATTGTGTTTCTTACGATCCAACTTATGCTTATGAGCTTGCAGTTATTCTGCGCGAAGGAATGCGCCGTATGTATGAGAATATGGAAAGTGTTTTCTATTACATAACATTGATGAATGAGAATTATATCCATCCTGCAATTCCTAAAGGTGCTGAAGAGGGAATTATTAAGGGAATGTACCCCTTAAAAGTAGTTGGAAAATCTAAAATTGAAGTTCAGTTATTAGGGAGTGGTGCTATTCTCAGAGAGGTTGAAAAAGCAGCAGATATGCTCGCAAAAGATTGGGGCGTTATGTCACAAGTTTGGAGTGTTACTAGTTTTAATGAGATTACAAGAGAGGCTCAAAAAATTGACCGTGAAAACTTATTTAGTACAAGTAAGAATAAGAAGACTCCTTATATAACCCAGTGCTTAAGCAAGTCTTCTGGCCCAGTAATTGCTGCTACAGACTATATGAGAAATTATGCAGAGCAGGTTCGTAAACATATCCCTTTACATTATGAGGTGTTAGGTACAGATGGATTTGGCAGGTCAGATTCTCGTAAAGAGTTAAGATACTTCTTTGAGGTGAATGCAAATTATATTACTTTTGTAACATTAAAGGCGCTTGTTGATGATGGTTTTCTAGATTCAAAAATAATTAAAAGTGCCATTAAAAAACTTCATATTGATGTTAATAAATCAAATCCAATGTATACCT
>CAJQRX010000037.1 GCA_905612405.1 uncultured Candidatus Thioglobus sp. | reverse complement strand
CGAAGTTGTTGCAGCTGGTAATGGAAGAATTAGTACCCAAGGAGATTTAATTCCTTTGGATGTGAAGGTTGGCGATATAGTAATGTTTGGTCAATATTCAGGTGCGGAAATCACAGTAGCAGAAGAAAAGCTTCTAGTGATGAGCGAAGATGAAATTGTTGCAGTAATTGAAGAATAAAGGAGAAATATAATGTCAGCAAAAGACGTAAAATTCGGCTCAGAAGCTAGAGATTTAATGATGTCAGGTGTTAACACACTTGCAAATGCGGTTAAAGTGACGCTTGGACCAAAAGGAAGAAATGTAGTTATTGATAAATCATTTGGCGCTCCATCAATCACTAAAGATGGTGTTTCAGTTGCTCAAGAAATCGAACTTGAAGGTAAGTTTGAAAATATGGGCGCGCAAATGGTTAAAGAAGTAGCATCAAAAACAAATGATATTGCTGGTGATGGAACTACTACAGCAACTGTATTAGCCCAGTCTTTAATCTCAGAAGGTGTTAAATCAGTAGCAGCAGGAATGAACCCTATGGACCTTAAAAGAGGTATTGATAAGGCCACTGAAGTAGTTGTTGCAGCATTACAAAAAGCATCTCAACCATGCAAAGACAGCGAAGCAATTGCTCAGGTTGCAACTATTTCTGCAAATTCAGATACATCTGTTGGTGAGATTATTGCTGAAGCAATGGAAAAAGTTGGTAAAGAAGGTGTAATTACAGTTGAAGAAGGTTCAACACTTGAAAATGAACTTGATGTTGTTGAAGGAATGCAGTTTGACCGTGGATATCTTTCTCCATATTTCATAAATAATCAAGAGTCTATGACTGCTGATTTAGAGCATCCATATATTTTGCTTCATGATTCTAAAATTGCAAACATTCGTGACTTACTTCCAGCACTAGAGGCAGTTCAAAAAGCTGGCAAACCTCTTCTGATTATTGCAGAAGATATTGAAGGTGAAGCGCTTGCAACTCTTGTTGTTAATAATATGCGTGGTATTGTTAAAGTTGCTGCTGTTAAGGCACCTGGATTTGGTGATCGCCGTAAAGCCATACTAGAGGATATAGCTGTTCTAACTGGAGCTACAGTTATTTCTGAAGAGGTTGGTTTATCACTTGAAGGTGTTACTGAAGAACATCTTGGCACTGCAAAACGTATTGAGATTGGTAAAGATAATACAACTTTAATTGATGGTTCAGGAGCTAAAAAAGCTATTGTAAGTCGTGTTGGTCAAATTAAAACACAAATAGAAGCTACTAGCTCTGATTATGATAAAGAAAAACTTCAAGAGCGTTTAGCTAAACTTTCTGGTGGTGTTGCAGTAATTAAAGTTGGCGCAGCAACTGAAGTTGAAATGAAAGAGAAAAAAGATCGTGTTGACGATGCGCTTCATGCTACACGTGCTGCAGTTGAAGAAGGTGTTGTTCCAGGTGGTGGTGTTGCATTTGTTCGAGCTATCTCTTCACTAAGTTCACTTAAGGGTGATAACAGTGATCAAGACGTTGGAATCAGCATTTGCAGACGAGCCCTAGAAGAGCCTCTTAGGCAAATCGTTTCTAATGGTGGTGGCGAAGCTTCTGTTGTTTTAAATGAAGTCTTAAAGGGCAAAGGAAACTTTGGCTATAATGCAGCATCTGAAGAATATGGTGATATGCTTAAGATGGGTATCTTAGATCCAACTAAAGTTTCTCGCGCAGCTCTTCAACATGCCGCAAGTATCTCTGGTTTAATGATAACTACTGAAGCAATGATTACTGATAAGCCTCAAGATTCTGGACCTGCAATGCCTGATATGGGCGGCATGGGTGGTGGAATGCCAGGCATGATGTAAATCAATTTGTCTTAATAAAAAAAGCCCCATTTTTTGGGGCTTTTTTTTGGTATTATGTCTGCCAAATACAACCAATACATCATATGTCTAATTACGACGCGTCATCAATAGAAGTACTAACTGGCCTGGAGCCAGTCAAAAAACGCCCAGGAATGTATACCGATACAGAAATTCCAAATCACCTTGCTCAAGAAGTCGTTGATAACAGTGTTGATGAAGCTGTTTCAGGCTATGCAACTCAAATTAATGTGACGCTTCATAAAGATAATTCTATGTCTGTTGAAGACAATGGTAGAGGAATACCTGTAGATATTCATCCAAAAGAAGGAACATCTGCTGTAGAAGTTATCCTCACAAAACTTCATGCTGGGGGTAAGTTCTCAAATGATTCTTACCAATTCTCTGGCGGCCTTCATGGTGTAGGAATTTCTGTAGTGAATGC
>CAJQRX010000036.1 GCA_905612405.1 uncultured Candidatus Thioglobus sp. | reverse complement strand
TCTTGCTGGTCAATGCTTATTTCACCACTAGAAATATCGTAAAAACGAAAGAGTAGTTTAGCAAGTGTTGATTTGCCCGCACCAGAAGGACCAACTATTGCTACTTTCTGCCCCGGTTTAAGAGCGAAGTTAATATTGCTTAGCACTTCCTGCTTGCCAGCATAAGCAAAAGAGACATTGTTAAATTTAACCTCACCATGAGTGACTTTGAGCTCTGAAGCGTTGGCCACATCGGTTACTTTAGAGGAGCGATCCAATAAGTCAAACATATTGTTCATATCGATGAAGTTATGTTTAATTTGACGATAAATAATACCCAAACCACCAAGTGGAATAAAGAGCTGTAAGAGTAGTGCTTGAATCATAATAAGGTCACCTAAGCTAAGACTCTTATCAACTACACCTTGAGCTGCCATAACCAAAACAATCGTGACACCAATAGCAATCACCGCACCTTGGACAAAATTAAGCGCTGTCATGGAGGTAAAGCTTTTGGTAGCAAAATCTTCCCAGCGCTGCATTGTCTCACCATAACGATCGACTTCAAATTTTTCTTGATTAAAGTATTTGACGGTCTCGTAATTAATCAAACTATCTACCGCATTGGTATTGGCTTCAGATTGCATATCATTCATTTGATAGCGATACTTCATCCGCCAGTTGGTAATAGCCAATGTTAACGCAACATAAAAGAACACAGTTAATAAAGAGACGCCAGCAAAAAGAAGATCGTAATTTAGCCATAAAATACCGATTACTAAAAATATCTCAAATAATGAAGGCAGAATATTAAAGACAAAAATGGATAGTAAGGTTGATACACTTAGGGTGCCTCGATCAATATCACGTGTAATGCCTCCAATGCGACGATCCAAATGAAAGGATAAATCCAAAGTATGTAGATGCCTAAAGACGCCAAGTGCAATCAAATTCATCGCGTGATAACGAACTTTGGCAAAAATGGCATCACGAAGCTCATTAAAAAGTGAACTTGCCAGTCGTAAAAGGCCGTAAGCTAGCAGCATACCAAGCGGTAACACCAAGATTAAATTAGTCTGATCAAGACCATCAACGATCTCTTTTAGCGCAAGGGGAACTGCAACATTAGCCAATTTCGCCAACATTAAAAAACTAACAGCCCAAATAACACGAGCTCGCATTTTAAGTAAATACGGTAAGAGCTTTTTTAAAACCTTTATATCTCTAGTTTTAAAATCGGAAGCTTTAGTTTGGTTGCTACTTAGAGGCATCAATTGTCGCTTTAGTTATAGAAGGCTAATAAAAAAAACTAACTCTTTTCAGAGGCGCCTAACTGATCTTTATAAAAATAAAGAATATAGGCAGCTAAAATCCCAAGAATTGTTGCTGGAAAAGCACTTGGAATGCTTAACGCAATATGAGTAATTATAGCTCCTATCATGGTGCATACAAGAAGTGTTGCTCCAAAAACTTGTTTGTTTGGAAGCCATATCAAGACAACTGCAGTAACTTCGATTAAACCTGTCACATATCTGAACCATTGTCCCCATCCGATCATCTCATACATACCAACCATTTGTTCAGCACCTGTAATTTTAAAAGCGCCTGCACTTAAAAAGGCTAGCGATAAAAGAATTTTTACAAGTGGAACTAAATATTTATTAATTTTGTTCATACATCCCCTAATTTGTTAAAGATAGCCCTCAAAAGAGGGCTACGCTATATTTACTTATTCTGAGTCTCTAAATGTTGCCTCTTTTTCCGCATCAGTTTTAGCCTCATACTCTGCAGGCGTTAAACCATGCCACCCAATACAATCTCCAGTTGGTGATCTACCGCAACCACATGTACCATTTTCATTTCTGACATTTTCCATTGTTCTTCCCTTAAATGTTATAAAAACCAGATTATGATTATCAGTTCTGGCGGACTAACTAAAGAAGATGCCTGCGCGCATAAATAGCATCCAATCGTTTCAATTCTTTATTTACATTATTATTTATTGTTTCTAATAAATAAACAATATAGTAAAATATTAATACAGTGTTTTTATACGTAAACAATACAACAAGGTATGGATTTAAATAAATTACTAATTTTTGCGAAGATAGTTCAATTTAAAAGCTTTACAAAAGCAGCTGAACATTTGGCTATGGATAAATCAACTATCAGTACAAAGCTTTCTCAATTAGAAGCTGATCTTGGTGTAAGGCTATTAAATAGAAGTACGCGCTCAGTTAACCTTACTGAGGCAGGAGCAAAGTATTATGAATACTGCAGGCAAGCAGTTGAGATAGCAGAGGAAGCGGAGAGATTTTCTTCTTCACTTGGAGATGAGGCGGTAGGGCTATTACGCATTTCTGCATCAAATAACTTTTCTAAAGTAATTATTGAGTCAGCTATAAAACCCTTTATGGATGCAAATCCAAAGGTTGAAGTTGAAATGATTATTGAATACCGAACTGCTGACTTGGTCCAAGAAAATATTGATATAGCTATTCGTATAGGAATAGGGCCATTAGAAGATTCATCTTTAATTGCGCAAAAAGTCCTGACTGGAAATATTGGTATTTACAGCGCGCCTTCCTATATAAAAAAATATGGAAAAATTGATAGTATTGATAAACTTAACCAGTCTAAGATTGTTGAATTTACAGTGCCAGGAGGCCCACAGGTTACTATGAGCAAGGGTGATGTTTTGCATAAAGTTATTACTAAAAGTAAAGACTTTAAATCAAATGATTTAGAGGCTGTTAAGGATGCATCTATCGCAGGTCTTGGAGTTTGTGTCCTTCCAAAACATAGTGCGAATGACGCAGTAAAGAATAAAGAGCTTGTAGAGATTTTTACAGATTGGCAAATCGAGCCATTAACAGTTTATGCGGTTTATGCAAGTCGAGAATGGATGCCTGAAAAACTTCGCGTATTTTTAAAATATTTAAAAGAGCTCGATAAAAATTTATTGAAATAGTTATACAATTTACAACTTTTATCTAATTAACTTCTAATCTTCATCTAATCTTTATATCCATTACTTATAATTGCATCCATGAAAAAACTACTACTTCTAATATTGTTAACTTTTACAACGATAGCCTCTGCTAATGAGGATGTCCTTAGTTTTCCCTTTACTCTAGATAATGTAAAAGACTGGAAGTATTTTAGTGACCAAGTCATGGGGGGCGTCTCTGATGGTCAAGTTTCACTTGAGCAAGATGGAGATATGGTTTTTACAAGACTTACTGGTAATGTCCGAACTGACAATAATGGTGGGTTTATTCAATTGCGAACATCAACATCACTATCCAATAAACCATTGATGTTCAAACTACTTCAAAATTCAAAAAAAAATGGAAAAAAACTTCAGGGTGTTCGTCTAAAAGTTAAAGGTAATGGTGAAAAATATCATATTTTTATTCAGACTACTATTTTTTATAGGCTGCCTACTGGTTACAATATTGCTACATTTGATACTAGCCCTGACTGGGAAACAGTTGAAATACCTTTTAATAAGTTTAAGAAGCTCAAAGATAATAAAGATGCGAACATTAATGCTAAAGATATAAAGACCTTTGGAATTGTGGCTTATGGCCGTGATTTCAAATCGGATTTATCAGTCTCATCAATTGAGTTTTATTATTAATTTATCTCTCTCATTTGCCTTTATCTAATCAACTCCTAATCTTCATTCAGCCTTCATATTTATAAACTAAAATATCACTTATGAATACAAAATTACTTTACTCTCTACTTGGCTTGCTTATAGGATTACTTATCTCCTTAAGCTCTAATGCTAACTATTTAAGTGAGTGGTCAAATGATGATCTATGTGGATGGATGGAGTCAACTTCAATCCCTAAATATATTCTAGATGAAGTAGATAAAAGAGAGATATTATGCTACGGAGGTATTGAAGTTTCAACTTTGCCAGAATCTGATTCTTATGGGGTTAAATATGGAACTGCTTTTCCTTCCCCTGATCCATCATTAATACTAGAAGCCATACCTGATAAAAACTCAGCCTATTCATACTAAAAAATTACAAGTTAGATTAAATATATCAGAGATAATTTTGACTTCAATTAACTTATCTTAATAAACTCCTAATCTTCACCTTCCCTTTACATCTGTTATTTATAATCACCGTATGTTAAAAAAATATTCATTTTTATTTCTAATTAGTCTAATAAGTATTTCATATGCAAATTATTTAGATGATTGGACAGATGAGGACCTCTGTAGATGGATAGATGCAGCTTTAATTCCTGAACATATTTCAGACGAGATATATGCTAGACAGGTAGTATGTTTTAACGATTCTGAGGTTATTGAATTTACAAGCCAAGCAACATATGTTAATAAACATGGAACTGTTTTCCCTTCACCTAAGCCTTCTGTAAAAGTAAAACCTGATAGTGGGATTACTTTTAGAATTAATTACAAAATAACCCTATGAAGAAACTAATATTATGAGTTGGTGGACATCAGTTTTAGGTGGAGCGCTAGGCTATATGATTGGTGGGCCTTTAGGGGCAATGCTTGGTGTAGCATTTGCAGGAAACTTTTCTAAAGGTAAGTCTAATTTTCGTGGCTCCCCTAAAGATTATCAGCCTGGTGATAAACAGCGTGTTCAAGCAGCATTTTTTAGTAGTGTATTTTCAGTTATGGGCTATATTGCCAAAGTAGATGGTAAGGTGTCAAAGTCTGAAATTCTATTAGCTCAACAAGTTATGCATCACATGCAATTATCAGAAGATATGCAAAAAGTTGCTAAAGAGTTATTTAACCAAGGCAAAGCTAAAGATTTTAACTTAGACGAAGTGCTTGAGCAGTTCCGCTCAGAATCTCATAGGCGAACCCACTTAGTCAGAATGTTTTTAGAGATTCAAATCCAAGCTACTTATGCGGATGGTATTTTGGATGATAAAGAACATGAAGCACTTAAATATATTGCGCAAAAATTACACTTTCCTATTTACGAGTTAAAGAGTTTGATTCAGCAGTTTTCTGCTACTTATAATAATCAACCAACAGTTGAAGATGCCTATGTGATATTGGGTGCAGATAAAAGCTTAACTAACAAAGAACTCAAACGAGCCTACCGTAGATTATTAGCACAGCACCATCCAGATAAACTTGTTGCTAAGGGTCTGCCAGAGGAGATGATCAAAATAGCGAATGAAAAAACTCAAAAAATTATTAGTGCTTATGAGCTCATTAAAAAGAACCGCGGTATGAGGTAATTAAGTTGGAATTAAAATGACTGATAGTGACCTTATGGAGTGAGGAATTTATATTGGCTATATATAAAGCCTCCCTCATTAGTAGTCTTGTATATTAGTTAATTGCTATGGTTTAATATTACAGAACCAACTTTAGTATCTACAGAGACAATCCCTTGAATAGAGTCCATTACTTTATTTTTTGTAGCAGTTGCTATTTCCATTGCTTCATTATTCTCATATAGAGTTACTGATATATTTATGTTGCCATCAGCCTGAACTGCTATCAATTGTCCTGCTTCTGGAAAGTCACTTGGTGCATTTGGAACGAAGGCTGCAGCTGCAATATCTGCCGCTTCATTTGATTCAAAGGTTACTGTTGTAATTCTTGCTACTGACATTACTACTCCTAGTATTATTAAAGAACGATCATCATAGCTAACCATCACTCAAGATTGATAATATTAAAGCGCTCTAGTACAATGACTCTATATTATTTTTAGATCCTAATTAGACATGAAAGATAGCCCAATAAGTTCAACTGTTGACTTTGAAAAAGATGGCGTTCAGCATGGCTTTCTAAAGCTTCCACATTCTCATGATGATTCAGCTTGGGGATCAATTGTTATTCCTATAACCGTTGCAAAAAATGGTAAGGGGCCAACCATTCTTTTTACTGGCGCAAATCATGGCGATGAATACGAAGGGCCAATTGCTCTTTTTGATTTGGCGAGTCAAATCAAAGCTGAAGATATTTCTGGGCGAGTGATTATTGTTCCTGGAATGAATTACCCTGCTTTTCAGGCAGGTAAAAGAACATCACCAATTGATGGTGGAAATATGAACCGGGTTTTTCCTGGGAATCCTGAGGGCACTTTTACTGAAAAAATTGCTGACTACTTTAATCGCACTCTTCTTCCTCTTGCTGATTTTGTACTGGATTTTCATTCTGGCGGTAAGACGCTTGATTTTCTGCCTTTTTGTTGCGCTCATTTATTAGAGGACAAAGATCAGCAGGCTAAATGCATCGCAGCTATGGAGGCTTTTAATGCGCCTCATTCTGTGATGCTTTTAGAGATAGATGCGGTCAATATGTACGATACTGCAGCAGAAAATATGGGTAAAGTTTTTATTAGCACTGAGCTTGCTGGCGGTGGAACATCTTCTGCCTATACTGTTGGTATTGCTAAAAAAGGCATTCGCAACATTCTTCGTCATGCTGGTATTACCAAAGGTGAGATGGAGGTCAATGAAACGCTGAATTTAAATATGCCTGATGAGCGCTGCTATGTATTTAGTGAAACAACTGGACTGGTTGAACATTGCGTTGATCTTGGTGATAAAGTAAAGAAAGGCCAGCTTGTTGCTAAAGTTCATAACATAGAACGAACAGGAACAGAACCGGTAGAGTATTTTGCTGGAATTGATGGTATTTATACAGGTCGACACTTTCCAGGACACGTTGTTAATGGTGATTTTCTTGGTATCGTTGCGGTTCCTGTTTAGAAATTATCATCTCAAGTGATAAAAGATCATTTTATGAATTACACTTTAAGGAGTTTTAAATGAATGCATTGTTTGCATCAGATAACGTAACGAGTGCTTGTCCTGAGGTTATGGAAGCCGTAATTGCTGCCAATTCTGGCATTGCAGAGTCTTATGGTGATGATGAGTGGTCTTTAGCATTAAAAGATAGATTGTCTAAGGTTTTTGAAACTGAGGTTGAAGTTTTTCTTGCGGTAACTGGAACTGCTTCAAATGCATTAGCACTATCTGCTCTTACTCCAGTTTTTGGAAAAATTTATTGCCATGAGCTTTCTCATATAAATACGGATGAATGCGGCGCGCCTGAACTTTTTACGGGCGGCGCTAAGTTAATACCAATGCGAAGTAGAAATGGAAGAATTGATGTAAGTGATCTTGCTGAAACGATAAGAGGTTCTGGGAATGTTCATGTTACCCAGCCCTCCGTTGTGAGCGTTACTATGTCCTGTGAAACGGGCACAGTCTATCAACTGGACGAAATTAAGGCTATTTCTAAAATAGCACGTGATAATAAAATGAGCGTTCATATGGACGGTGCACGATTTGCAAATGCTCTTGTTTCTTTAGACGTAAGCCCTGCAGAGATGACCTGGAAATCTGGAGTGGATGTTTTGACATTAGGTGGTACAAAAAATGGCTGCCTTGCCGCTGAAGCCGTTATATTTTTTAAGCCTGAGATGGTTGGAAATTTTCCATTTCTTCATAAAAGATCAGGGCAGCTGCTTTCAAAAATGCGTTTTATCTCTTCACAGTTTGAGGCTTACTTAACTGATGATTTGTGGCTTAAAAATGCTCGTCATGCGAATGCAATGGCAAAAATTCTGAGTGAGGGCTTAGATTCATTTTCTAACATTAAGCTTGCGTATCCAACCCAATCTAATGAGGTTTTTGTCCATCTTCCGCGTGACGTTATAGATTATTTAAATAATTCAGGTTATGACATTAATGAAGAGGAGCTTGATGGAAAGGCGGTTCGGTTTGTAACCGCATGGAATTCTGAGCTGAAAGACATTAATGAGCTTTTGGAAACTTTAGCTCAAAAATACTGAAATAAATAAAGGATTAAAACTTTTATAGTTAAAGAGTATAGCCTTGTATAATGCATCTGAACGAGTATAGTGAGATGGGTAACATAGTAAGATCCTCCTAGCTAGTAAATTAATAATCAAGAGTTAACTATTAACTCTTTATAGGGAGCTCAATTCGTATTTTTGAGTTTAAGTTTAAATGTTTGATGGCGTTATGCCTCAACACTATTGGTAAATAAAATAATTATGTTAAGTGCAATAAGAAATAAATCTAAAGGTTGGGTTGCTTATTTAGTGGTAGGTATGATAACGATTCCATTTGCATTATTTGGTATCCAAGACTATGTGAGTAGTTCGGCAAATATTTCGATTGCAACAGTGAATGGTGAAGATATCGACATAAATGTTTACTATCAAGAATTAAATACGCAACAAAGAAATTTACAGCAGCAACTTGGTGCTTCATATTCTCAAGAGATTGATAAAGCCCTCAAGCAGACGCTTCTTGATTCAATGATTAATGAAAAACTTATTGAGAATTATGCTAATTCTTTAGGCATTGTCACATTAGATGATGAAGTTCGCTCTGTTATTGAGATGAACCAAGCATTTATTGTTGATGGTAAGTTTTCTGAAGATCGTTATAGTCAGCTTTTAAGATTAAATAGTTATTCTCCAGCTGGTTATGAGATTGCTCAATCAAAGGCTTTAACGCGTGACCAAATTAAACGGAATCTAAGCGGCTCTGCATTTATGTCCACCACTCAAATAAAACATCTTAATAATCTTGCATCTCAAGAGAGAGAGGTTTCTTATATAACCCTTAATACTTCAGATTATGAGAGTCAGGTTTCAGTCTCAAAAAATGAAATTTCAGATTATTTTAATGAAAACAGATCAAACTTTATAGAGGGACAAAAAGTCAAAGTTAATTTTATTGAGCTTTCATTAGGTGATATGGAAGAGCCTGTAACTCCAGATGAGGAATCACTTAAAAGTCTTTATGATGATAATGCTGAACTTTATACTAATCCAGAAAGAAGGCGTACTCAGCACATATTAGTAGAGAGCAAAGACCTTGCAATAGACTTACTTGATCAAATTAATAAAGGCGCTGATTTTGATGAACTTGTAATTGCTAATTCAGAAGATACTTCTTCCAATGAGAAGGGTGGTGATCTTGGATTTAATGAGAAAGGGCTTATTGGTAAAGAGTTTGATGAGGCTGCATTTTCTATGAATATAGGTGATATTAGTGAAGTTGTCCCTACGGATTATGGCTACTTTCATATTATTAAGCTTACTGATATTGAGGTTGAAACAGTTCAGTCTTTTGCTGATGTTAAGGAGCAGTTAGTTGCTCTTAACAAGAATAATGTAAGAAAAAAAATGTTATTTGACTTATTGGAGGACTTTACTAGCTTAGCTTATGAGGAATCGCTTGATATGGTTGCTGATCAATTTGATCTAAAACTTCAAACAAGTGACTTCTTTGCAAATGGAAGTCAGGAGTATGATGATGCATTTGTATCTGCAGCTTTTAGTGAAGTTGTAATTAATGATGGTGAAAATTCTGAAGTAATTGAGCTTAGCGCTGAAAAATTTGTAGTTCTTGCTCTTTCATCTATTCAGCCTCAGAGGGAAAAAGAATTAAATGAGGTTGAGAATCAAATTATATCGATTTTAAGTAACATTACTGCAAAAAAACTGATTCAAAATTTATCACTTACAATTGCTACCTCTTTAGTAAGTGGTGATGAGTTAATGACTAATAAGCTACTTGCTGATAATGAGCTAGAATGGAATAATGAGGGCTGGATTTCTAGAGCTAAAGAATTACCTTTTGACGTAACTAGTGTTGCCTTTTCAATGCCTAAGCCTACTGATGGGGAGCACACTTATAGTGCTAGAGATATCGATAAATCAACTTCTTTAGTGATTGATTTAAGCGGCGTTAGAATTCCAGAGGAAGATACCAATAGTGGAATTGCAGCGCTTTATCTTAGCCAGGAAAATAGTGAAATTTTTGTATCACTAATTAAACAACTAAGAGAAAATGCTGAGATAAAAATATTTTCTGATCTTCTTTAGAATATAAACGTTAAAATAACAATTTTATGAATAGAAAAATTGGAAAAGCGGCGCTTTCATTAGGCTTATTGGCCGTAATTTGGCTTATACTTGGTATGTTTAACATTGTGCCATTTTTAATAGAGCTACCCCAGGAAACAAGTATAAGAGCGCATGCCTCACTAGCAGTAATTTTCTTGTTAATAGGTTCTGCGGCTTTTTGGAATGAAGATTAATTTTTAAAAAAGGATGTAATTATGATGAAAACGTCAGATATATGTATTTTAATTTCAGTGGGTGTTGCGTTTATAACAACGGCTTATCTTTGGTTTCTAGGTGGTGAAACAGGTCAAGCTGAGGCAGTATTTACTGCAACTTGGATTCCATCTATTTTAACTTTTGCTATTTATTTTAAAATAATAGCTAGGAAGGACTAATCATGGATAGTTCACTTATATTCATCACTGGTTTATTTTGCTTTGCGCTAGCTATAGTAGGAGCTGTAATGACTGTAGTTGAATTTAAACGCTTAGAGAAAGAAGATAAAAAATAGTATAGTTTGAAGAAAGACTCATTTAGCTAAAAAGGGTAGTAGATTTTTTAATTAGATCTATTTACCCTTTCTGGTCTTTTAGCTACTACTCAGTATTTTTTCTTTAAAAATATGCGCTGACTTTAAAGGTCAGGACCCTTTTCATAAAAGCTGTATCCCGCATCAACATAGGTAACTTCACCAGTAATGCCAGATGCTAAATCTGAGCATAAAAATGCTGCAGCATTGCCAACTTCTTCAATACTTACGTTGCGTTTTAGAGCAGAGCTTTCAGCTGCGTGATCAAGTAGCTTACCAAAACCTTTAATGCCGCTTGCCGCAAGTGTTTTTATAGCACCGGCTGATACTGCATTAACTCGAATACCTTTTTCAGCGCCTAATGCTGCAGCCATATATCTAACGTTAGCTTCAAGAGAGGCCTTTGCAACTCCCATGACGTTGTAATTTGGAATTGCTCTAAGAGCACCTAAATAGCTAAGCGTTAATAATGCTCCACTTTCATTAAGCATTGGAAGGGCTGCTTTTGCAAGAGCAGTAAAACTATAAGATGAGATTTCATGTGCCTTAAGAAAGCCCTCTCGCGTTGTAACTTCAACATAATTACCATCAAGTTCTGCTCTATCTGCAAATGCAACTGAGTGGACGATAATGTCAAAATTATCCCAATACTTCTTAAGCTCAGCAAAGGTTTCATTAATCTGCTCATCACTTGAGACGTCACATGAAATGACAATTGATGATTTACAGATTTCTGCACACTTTTCTACGCGACTTTTGAGTTTATCAGTTTGATAGGTAAAGGCAACTTCGCATCCATTTTTTGCCATAGACTCGGCGATACCCCATGCAATTGAGCGATTAGAAGCAACGCCAATAATTAGTGCTTTTTTACCTGTTAAAAACCCCATAAAATCTCCGCAATATTTATAATACAATTACTGATAAATTATAAACACATTGATTACAGTAGTGATGTTTACTTAAGTAATGTTGATGATTTTTTAAAGTAAACCTTTTTAATAAATTTATATTTTTTTATGTTAATACAAATTAAGCACAAACTTTATTATCTCTTATTTGTAGTATTGGTATCTCTTGATCAATTTACAAAACAAATTTTTATGTCTTCCTATGATTTAGGGGATATTGTTCCTGTCAATTTATATCTTAGCTGGCATTATGTTCAAAACACAGGCGCTGCTTTTAGTTTTATGGCTAATGGTGGATTTATTCAAAAAACCTTTCTATTATCAGTATCTCTTTTAGTTTCTATTTGGCTCATTTTTTGGATTCAGAGAACTTCAGTTACTCATCTTCAAAAATTATTTGGTCAGTTTCTTTTGCTTTCTGGCGCTGTTGGAAATCTAATTGATAGAGCTCAGTTTGGCTTTGTTATTGATTTTATTGAGGTGCACGTTTTTGGCTTTAACTGGCCAGTCTTTAATTTAGCAGACAGCTTTATTTTCCTGGGTGTCGTGTTTATATTGTTTGAGAGAAAATCAACTGCTTAAGTGATTATCTTTGAGAAATCATCTTAACTGGTAGAATATTAACTTACGTTTCATACAAACTATTTTTTCATGAAGAGAAGCCTTTTACTTTCACTATTTTTGTTGTTAAGCATTTCTGCTGGTGCTGAGCTAATGAAGATGTCTGGTGATGGTGAGATCTTAAAGTCTGATAATTCTGATTGGTCATGCGTCCTAGATAAAAAGAGCTCCCTGGTATGGGAAGTTAAAAATGAAGATGAAGGATTGCAATATGCGCTTAATACCTACACATGGTTTGATGGACAGAGCGGAAGAGATAGTGGAACTTATACTAAGAATTGTTATTGGGGCAAGAACTGTAATACCAAATCCTATATTAAAGATATTAATAAAATTGAGCTTTGTAGCTATACTGATTGGCGCCTCCCAACAAGAAATGAATTAAATTCTATTGTTGATTATTATGGCGATAGTGATGCGTTGATTAATACTGATTTTTTTCCAAATACCCAGATTGATACTTACTGGACTTCAACAACTTTAAAAGACAGTCCATCACTTGCTTACGAGATCCCCTTCTTTTTTGGCGGCTCAATAGCTCGAGATAAAACGATTGATACCTTTGTAAGGCTTGTAAGAAGTGCTAACTAGAGAGCTTGATAACTCACTATTTGAGTCGTACTCTGATGACATACCTTTAATTTTAAAGAGGGTGTACGCTGCTAGAGCAGTCTCTGAATCTCAACTGTCTATGGCTCTTCCAGGCCTTCTTAAGCCAAGCTTTGACCAGTTAAATATTGCGCTTGATCTTCTTGAGAAATGCATTCTTGAAAACAGGCGGATACTCATCGTAGGAGATTTTGACGCTGACGGCGCAACAGCAAGTGCTGTAGCAATTAAAGCTCTAAGGTTAATGGGCGCAAAGCATGTTGACTTTTTAGTTCCAAATCGCTTTAAGCATGGCTACGGACTA
>CAJQRX010000035.1 GCA_905612405.1 uncultured Candidatus Thioglobus sp. | reverse complement strand
TAACAATGTCACTGGGTTTTTCTTTGAGTGTAAATGCTGATGATTCAGAACAAATTAAATCATCCCTAATGAGCAGAATGACTAGCTCAACAGGCTCGTTTATCTCAACTGGTGTTAAGGCTTTATTAAGTCCTAACTTCAACACTGTTGAAGTAAGCACTAACCTTAAAGAGGGTGACTCTTCAGTTGATATTGGTGTTCTTAGAGCTTACGGTGACAACCCAAACTCATTCATCTTTAACCAGATTAACCTCAATCGTTTTGATAAGCGCACAACGCTTAATCTAGGACTGGGTTACAGAAGACTTAATGCTGATGAGACTTGGATGACAGGCGTTAACGCATTTTATGACCATGAGTTCCCAAATGATCACAAACGTAATGGTGTTGGTTTTGAGCTTATTAGCTCGATCTTTGAAGCACGAGTTAATTCATACAACGGCACCACGGGCTACATTAAAGATAGGAGCGGCGTTGACTCCAAGGCACTTGACGGCAGAGACATGGGCTTCAAGGTCGTACTTCCATACTTACCTGGACTGATGTTTGGTATGAACGCAGTGCAGTGGAAAGGTATTGACGGCATGAAAGACAAGAAGAGCAGGAAGTACACCCTAGGTGGTTACCTCTCTGACAACGTGTCAATTAACTATGAGCACCATGACTATAAGCTGGCCTCTACTAAAGATACGAGTAGCATTAATTTAAATTACACCTGGGGCTTTGGGGTAGAGAACACAAAACCAAAACTATTTGAACTCGCAAGTTCTGCTTACGAGCTCAAGAAACTCGGCGATCAGCGCTATGACCTAGTCAAGCGTGAGAACAGAATCGTTAAGAAGAAATCAGGCACATTAACAGTGAGTGGATACTAATATGAAAACATTAAACTTAAATAAATTAACAATCCTGCTTGGACTCTTTTTAGTCTCAGCCTTTTTTACAACGGGTGCGAATGCTGGTTGTGTGGTTAATGCTGCTGGCGCGATTATTACCGATTACACCGATGCTAGTGGTGATAATGGTGAGAATTTTCCAGTTACGGATACTGTTGCAGATGAGGATTTTGCTGCTGGAGCTCAAAAGGACGGTTGTAATGTTACCCCGGCTGAATATAAATTGGTTTTTTATAAATACGGAATCTGCAAAGCAGACCCTTCTCTTGGTGATTTAACAAGCTGCGCATATCTTTTTGAAGATGCTGCCGGAATTGAACATGACATCGAACTAGGCGTTACTGAGTCACTGCCCATTCCTGAGTTTGCAATTGAGCCCGGTATCTATCCCTACAGCTACGTCCTTCTTAGTAATAAGCTTGGTATGAAGTGGTCTGGGACTATGTCAGAATCAACAACGGGTAACACCGCTGGTGGTACAGCGGGTGATGGTACGTCTTGCTGGACATCTGGTCGTGGTCCAACATCAACCGCTCTAAATAGTGATGGTGATGTAGTTACAACTGTTCATGGTGCTGCCATAGCAGACGACCTAATCACACTTCAGTGTGCCGGGACTATGGGCACTCCAGTGTTTAATTATGAGGTATTGTCTCGGTTTTCTGAAGGGTACTGTGAAGCCGCTCTAGCCGCTACTGGAGATAAGCAAACCTTTGAACTTGAAGGCACCGGACAAGGGGCAGGAATACCAACGGTTTCACTGCTTACAACTGCGGATGTTTTTGCTACAACCTGTCAAACGGCTGCAAAAATTGCGTGGACGACAGCCCTTACAACTTCCCTTACTATTACTGAAGACTCAACTTATGAGATGCTGATGTTGGCAACTGATTCAAATACGTTGCTTTTTAACAATGGTGACAACAATGACCTTTATAAGCTCGAATCGGGCGCTCCGAGAATTATGTTGAAAGTTACAGATTAAATTTATCTTCGGCCTGGTTTTAACTAAGACAGTTGAGACCGGCCGCCATCCACCCCAATTATTTGACCGGTTACCCAAGAGCTCTCATCGCTAAGAAGAAACTTAGCCATTGCGGCTGAGTCCTTTCCTTCACCAAGTCTTTTAAGTGGATGCGCCTTAGCCAGGGCTTCAGCAACAACTGGACTCTTTAGCATTGACTGCGAAATCTTAGAGTTAGTAAGGCTTGGCGCAATGCAGTTAACGCGAATACTTGGCGCAAACTCCGCGGCAAGTGTTACAGTTAGGCCCTCAATCGCTGCTTTGGCAGTTGCAATAATTGTGTGATTGGTAAAGCCTTTTTGGGCAGCAACCGATGAGAATAAAACGATTGAGCCACTGTTCTTTTTTAACTCTTCTTGGTAACCCTTAATCGACTCAATTGCTGAGTAGAGGTTTAACTTCATACAGTTATGTAAGTCACTTTCGCTCACTCTCTTAAGCGGCTTTAAGTCTATTGATCCAACGCAGTAGGCGACGCCCTTGATATCAAAGTCTGAAGTATCTGCTTTAACCTTGTCAATAAAATTTTCTTCTAAAACGTCAGCAACAGAATAAGTGCAGCCAAGTTTTTCTGATAATGTTTTTAATTCATCCTCATTTCTGGCAATTAAATGCACTTCATGATCTGAGTTTGTAAGTTGCTCGGCAAGGCTTGATCCAATAGATCCAGTAGCGCCAAAAATAAGGTATTTATTTGACATAGAATTTTTTAAGTGAGTGAAAAGACAAGCTCATTATTTTAGCAACTATTAATCACTAAAGATATTATTTGGATAACTATTTTGTTTATACTTCATTAATTACTGAACTGAATTTGCTTTTATTTATGAAAAAACTATTTACTATCTTATTACTATCCATCGTCTCTATGAGCCCATCGTATGCCGACACAAAAGTTTCAGATGAGGCAATAAGATGCTCAGCCCTTATTTATATTCAGCTTACTAGGCAAGAGATGGCCGGCCTCACTGCAGGTGAAGAAATAATGAATAGAATTTATGCTTACCACGCCATTGATGGAGCTGATATGGAAATGACTAACGGTCAAATCGTTGCGGCTCAAACAGAGGCCATAACTACGCTCTCTCAAGAGTATATAAAGGGCGCTAATCTTGCGAAAGAATACCGTCACTGCATTTATTGGATGACCGACATTGCCAAATTTATTAATATCAGTGAGTACGTTTCTCCAGAGAATCAAACTGAAGAGTCAGATGCTAAGGAGATGGCGCTATTTTTATCAGCGCCAAAAACCTCCTCTGTCACAAGCTTTAAAAATCCTATCGAGACATGGGGGCAGCAGGTTGATTTAGGTTTTGCATCATGGGCTTCACAGGAATTAAAAGTGCCATATAAAGAAGCTATTCTAAGTAAAGTAAGTGAGAAGTTTGAGTAGATTTTTTTCCAACTATAGGGACTAAACAATGGATAAGAAAACTAGAGATAACGCCGCAATGATGAATGGCCTCTATTGGTGGGGAGTGCCAACACTCTTTAGGTGTCCTCATAATCCTGAGACCGAAGGCTGTGATATTGCACTAGTTGGCGTCCCTCATAGCACTGGAAATGGAACCACTCAGCGCGATCAGCATTTGGGCCCAAGGGCAGTCAGAAATATTTCTGCGCAGGGAAGGCGCGGACACCTTAAGTTTGGTATTTCCCCTTGGGAGATGTGTGAAATTAGAGATTTTGGTGACGTTCCTTTGCCAGAGGCAAATAACAATGAGAAGTGCATCGAGCACATAACAGAGTTTTATGAAATTATTGCTGAGTCTGGAGTAAGGCCAGTTTCAATTGGCGGTGATCACTCGATTACTGGCGGAATCCTTCAGGCAATTGCGGGTCCAAAATCGAAACTAACAGGCGGGAAGAAAGCTGTGCTTGTGCACTTTGATGCCCATACTGATGCATTTCATCAGCTTGATCATTTCTTAGGCGCTGTTAAGTCCGCAGCCCATTGGGCAAGCTATTTAGTTAGGGACGGTTTTGTAGACGCCTCAAAAAGTATTCAGGTTGGAATTAGAGGGAATACCAGAACCCTAGACTGGCTAAATTCAAGTTATGAGCTGGGCTATGAAATTATTACTAAAGATCAGTATGACGAGTACGGCGTTGAAAAATGTATTGAGATGATCCAGGAGCGTGTTGGCGATTCACCTATTTATGTCACCTTTGACTTAGACTGTTTAGACGTCACCGTGGCGCCAGGTGTTTCAAATCTTGAGCCGGCAATTGAAGGCTTTAAAATGCCTGATGTGCTTCAAATGCTGCAAGGTCTTCGCGGTAAGAACGTCATTGGTGGTGACGTAGTTTGCCTCATGCCAACGGTTGATTCACCGAACCAAATTACAGCGCATGTTGCTAATGCAATCATGTTTGAAATAGTTTGTTTGATCGCTGACAATATAGGCACAAAACCGTAACTTGTTATTTTTGATGTAGAGTCTTAGCCCTTATAATTTTCAAGGTGAATATCTAGCGCCTTAGTAGAGATTAATGTTTCAAGCAACGCAAAAATTAATGATGCTGATAACATCAAGAGTCCAAAGCCAAAAATATAATACGCAAGAGAAATTTGCTCGATGTAAAAACTAATAATTGTCATTAGATTAAAAATAAAACTTACAATTCCAAAGACCTGCATCCTTTTTATATAAGTAACGCGCTTCTTGAGAATATCTAGCTGCTCTTCTGTGTGCTTGGTTTTTGACTCATCACTTCCCTCTGTTGTCATCGCCCTAATTAGCACACTTAGAGAATGAAGGCGATTTGTATAGGCTACAAATAGTA
>CAJQRX010000034.1 GCA_905612405.1 uncultured Candidatus Thioglobus sp. | reverse complement strand
CCAATAATTAAATTATCACATGCAATTGTTCCTTTATCTGTCTCAACTGCAGTAACTCTTTGACCATTTCCTTCAGAAACAAAACCTGTTATCTCAGTTTCAAGAACTACAGTAACACCTAAATCTAATACTTTTTTAGAAAGACCTTCCATTGCTTTAACATTGTTAGCATAGCCACCAGGCTTTTCATGAAGAACCGATGTAATTCCTTGCGCTTGCCAATCATCGAACATATTTAGCATATAGTCACGCGACTCTTTCTCACCTTCAATAAATACGCTTTCATAGCCTATCGCAGCTTGCTCAGCATGAATTTGCTTAACATCCTCACGCATTTTTTCACATGAAATTTGCATATATCCATTTGGATGATAACTAAATGCATCTGGATCACTTTCCCAAATACTAACTGAATGAGCCATCAACTTTCTCATGGCAGGTTGAAAATAATTATTACGAACAACACCACAGGCAATTCCAGTTGCTCCAGCTGCAATTCTGTCTGCTTTATCAATTATTACAATACGTCCATTAACACCCTCCCCATCAGCAGTTAATCGCTCAGCTAATCTCCATGCAGTTGATAATCCATGAATTCCTGCACCAGCAATAACATATTCGGCTTGACTTGGTAAAGACATACTAAACTCCTTGTTTTTTTGTTTATAGAAATGAAAGCTTAAATTTAAATAAAATCTAGTTTTTTAGTTATCATTATTATCTTTAAATTGAAAACACTGAGTGGTTAAAAAATTCAAACCAAAGTGAAAATAATTCTATTCATAAATAAAAAATATTTACTTCGTTTAAGATTTGTTCAATACGTACTAATTCTATATTATTTTAAATATATTTAGCTAATTGTGTAATATTAACGCCTAGATAAAGCATAATAAAAATTATGCATTAATTACTCTTAGTATTAATTAAATCTAAATATTTAGCCTAGTAGAGTTAAATAAGGACTATTATGAATACTATTAGTAAGTATACTTAGATTCAACATTTAGGAAACAATTATGTCTCGTAGATACTATAAATTACCACCCTTAACCTCTCTTGCAACCTTTGAGACAGCTGCTCGCCATAGAAGCTTTAAGGGAGCTGCTGAAGAACTTGGAGTTACTCCAGGCGCGGTAAGTCATCAAATTAAGTTCTTAGAAACCGAACTAGGGCTTTCATTATTTGATAGAAAGCATCATGGTAATAATTTAACTGATCATGGAGAGTCTCTATTTGCTGTTCTTCAAAGTAGTTTTACTGCTATTTCTTCAACGCTTGCAAATCTTAGGCGCTCAGCTACAGACAAAGAGGTAATTATTAGTGCTACTACTGCGATCTCTTTTCTTTGGCTCCCACCTCATTTAGCTGAATTTTGGAAACAACATCCAGAAATTCCAGTCAATCAGCATGTAACTGATAATCCAGACTCCCAAGGTATTGCTGTTGATTTAAAAATTGCCTACGGTTTTGTTGAAAATGAATCAAATCAGAAACATACGCTCTTTCAAGACGAGCTTGTACCATTATGTAGCCCTAGTTTTGCTAAAGAATTTCCGAATGCTTCTGTTGAAGATTTAGCACAGGCTCCTCTTATTCATCTCAGGGCTAAAGATAAAAATTGGTCTAATTGGTTTTCGTGGTTTAACGCTTTAGGCTATAAAGGAAAAATTTCACCAGGAACACACGTTAATAATTATATGATTGCTCTTCAGGCAGCTTCCGATGGAATGGGAATAGTATTAGGATGGAAACACTTGTGTAAACCTAAAATTGATAGTGGTGAGCTAGTTGTTCTCGGCGACACATCAATACCTGCACCTTCTGCGATTTACATCATGAGTGAGAAAGAAGACTTACTCCCAGAAAATGTCAAAATTCTTAGAGATTTTCTAATTTCAAAATCATGACTCTTTATTAATTGAAATATATTCAATTTTTTAAAGTGAATTTTATTAAGAATAAATACTCTATGCTGATAGTATCATAGTGTTTTTTACTTCAACTTTCTCTAAATGTCCATCCCTTTAAGTAATTTAGACTCTGTTCTAACTTCAACTGATAAAGCAAAAGGACTGCCTAACGAGCATTATGTTAGTGAGGCTGTTTTTGATGAAGAAAAAAAAGCAATCTTATTTGATAATTGGTCAGCAATCGGCACTGGCAATGACATACCTAATCCTGGTGATATAAGACCAATTAACTTTGTTGGAATGCCTTTAATGATGGTTCGTAAATCGAATGGAGATATCAATGTTTTTCAAAACACTTGTCGCCATAGAGGAATGATTTTAATTGACAAGCCAACAAATATAAAAGGTGTTATAAGCTGTCCGTATCATAGCTGGTGTTACAATCTTGATGGTGATTTGTGCGCAACACCAATGGTGGGAGGTGTAGATATAAATACTCATGATTCTATTAAAAATGAAGAGCTTAGCCTCTTTAAAATTAGATCTGCAGTATGGCAAGACATCATCTTTGTAAATATATCTAATACTGCTAAAGAGTTTGTTGATTACGCCTCAAAAGTAATTAAGAGATGGTCTGAGTTTGACAAACCTCTTCATCATGGAGGCGAGAGCTCTTCATTCAAACTCAATCTTAAAACTAACTGGAAGCTAGCAGTTGAAAACTACTGTGAAAGCTACCACTTACCTTGGATTCATCCAGAACTTAATATTACCTCAAGTATTGAAGATCATTACCATATTGAAGAAATGGGGCACTTCTCTGGTCAAGGCTCTCATGTCTATAATCAAATGAAAAGTGATGAGGGTAAAGTATTTCCAGATTTTGAAGATTTATCAGATCAGTGGGAAACTAAAAGTGAATATATAGCCTTTTATCCGAATGTACTCTTAGGAATTCATAGAGATCACTTTTACTCAATAATTATTGAGCCCGTCTATACTAATGAAACAATTGAGCATGTTTCACTTTATTATGCAAAAAATCCTTCAGAAATGCCAGAATTAAAAGCACTTATAGAATCTAATACTTCCTTTTGGAAGACTGTATTTAAAGAAGATATTGGAGTTGTAGAGGGAATGCAGCTAGGAAGAAGCGGGTTAATGTTTGATGGTGGAAAATTCTCACCAGTTATGGATAGCGCTACTCACTGCTTTCATCAATGGGTAGCTAAACTTTTAAAAGACTTTAGGATAAAGCAGTAAGCTAATTTATAGTCTTGCTTTATAAGCTGTTAATGTATTCTCAAGTAACACTGCAATAGTCATTGGACCAACTCCACCAGGAACAGGTGAGATAGCAGAAACTATACCTTTTACTGCTTCATAATCCACATCACCAGTTAAAGATCCATCTTCAAGTCTATTAATACCGACATCAATAATAACAGCGCCTTCTTTTATCCAGTCAGCATTAACTAAGTTTGCCACTCCAGCAGCAGCAACAATAACATCCGCTGACTTAGTTTTAAGCTTTATATCTTTTGTCTCTTTATGACAAACTTGAACTGTAGCGCCAGCATTAAGAAACTCTATTGCCATTGGCCTTCCAACA
This sequence comes from uncultured Candidatus Thioglobus sp., assembly GCA_905612405.1. Classification (GTDB taxonomy): domain Bacteria; phylum Pseudomonadota; class Gammaproteobacteria; order PS1; family Pseudothioglobaceae; genus Pseudothioglobus. Next base: position 31,086 of record CAJQRX010000034.1, on the reverse strand, counting down.
ATATTTGAGGCGCCAATGACTACGCAATCCTTACCCCTTAAGTCACATTTGATAGAGGCTAACATTTTCATCACACCTCTTGGAGTACAAGGACTAATGAACGGTTTATTTAAACTTAACTTACCAATATTTTCACTACTAAAACCATCAACATCTTTTTCGGGAATAATCGACTCAATTATTACATTTGCATCAATATGAGCAGGCAAGGGAAGTTGAACTAGGATGCCATCAATATTATTATTTTCATTCAGCCTTTTAACTTCAGACAATAACTCCTCTTGAGTAATGTTTGATGATTTATGAATTTGGTCTGAATAAAATCCAACCTGGACGCAAGCTTTGGACTTATTTCTTACATAAACCTTAGAAGCCTCATCGTCACCTACTAAAATTACTGCGAGGCCAGGAGGCCTAGAATACTGCTTGACATCATTAGCAATATTTTTTCTAAGATTTTCAGCAAGAACTTTGCCGTCTATGATCTTCATCTTTGTAACTCTCCAGATTTTTTAAATACGAAAGTGATATTATCGTAGCAAATAACATTTAAAAAAGTAATAAATTTCAATTAGCTTTGAATTTTAAAAAAGAGTTTTCAAATCACGTTAGGATAGCTTAATCAATTCCTAGTAATTTTCTTCTTTTTGTCGCCCAAGTCTGGATTAAATGATCCACTGCAAGACCGATAAACGCCACGCATAAACCAAGCATTAGACCACTTCCAATATTGCCTCCAGAAAAAAGTTGTTGCATTATTTCTTGGCCTAAACCTGTAGTACCAATAAACGCACCTATAATAATCATAAACAATGAAAAAACAACGCACTGATTGACGCCCAGCATGATATGTGGGAAAGCTAATGGGAACTCGATTTTAACCAGACGCTGAAGTTTTGTTGCGCCCGACATATCCCCCGCTTCAAGCAAAGATTCTGGTACATTTCTCAGGCCTTCTACGGTGTAGCGAGTAGGCGGAATAACAGCGTAGACAATGACCGCAATTAATACTGAAGTGTCAGTCACACCAAAGAGCATAATCACCGGAATAAGATAAATGAACGACGGAAAAGTTTGAAAAGTGTCACAAACCAAAAGAATGAATTTGGTTGCCCTCTTATTTTGCACACAGATTGCACCAACAATCGTACCAATAACAACAGAAACAATGACTGCAAACGTCAGCATATACATAGTTATCAAGGCTCTTTCCCACCAGGGTGTTAGAGCAATAAACAACATAAACAAACCAATGACAATCGCAGAACGAATGCCACCGATAATGTAACCAATACCCATTGTTAGAACAAAAGTTGCTATTGCTGGCATGGCCAGATAAGACGCTTTCATTGGCATCAACACTTCCACCAGTAACCACTTGTTAAATATTTTAATATCCGCTCTCCAAGTTGAAACCATGAAGTCAACGCCTGCCTGCCAAAATGGCTCAGTGGTAATACCTTTGTTGTGGGGTATCGTGTAAAAATAGTTAATACCTTTTGCAGTATCAGCAAACATCCAGTTACCAAACCAAGCAAACAAAAGAGCGGCAAAGAAAACTGCAACAAACAAAAGAGCTGTTTTATTTCTCTCAACAAAAGAAAGGTCGGCAAAGTAGTCGGTTTGCTTATTGGCCCAAGCTAAAGATAATTTATCTAACACTACAGCAATCAGGACAATACATACTCCTAATTCTAGCGCTTGACCTACCCTTAGTTGGTTTAGAGCGAGTAATAAGTTAAAACCCAGGCCCTTAGCTCCAATAAAAGAAGCAATCACCACCATAGCCAAGCACTGCATAATTACCTGGTTGACGCCAATTAAAATGTCGCGCCTTGCAGTAGGTATCAAAACTTTAAACATCAGTTGATAATTATGGCAACCACTCATCATGCCTGCATCTAAAACCTCTGGAGAGACTCTTTTGAGACCTAGCAAGGTGAGTCGAATCATCGGAGGTGTTGCAAAAATTATTGTTGCAATCGCACCCGCATGGTCACCAATACCAAAGAACACAAGTACTGGTATCAAATACGAGAAATGTGGCATCGTTTGTGCAACGAGGAGCAATGGCGTTATTACTCTCTCAACCGTTCTACTCTTGTAGGCAAGCACACCCCAGATAACACCTAATAAAACAGAGACCGGCGCAGCAACCAACACCAAAGAGAGTGTCTCCATTGCGGGTTCCCATTGGCCGAATACAGCCAAGTAAATACAACTAAAACCAGCCAATATAGAAAGACCCACACCTTTAAGTTTATAACCCAAAATAAAAGCACCGGCAGTTAATACTGTCCAAGGAATAGCAGGGATACTGGAGTACCACTTATCCTTATTTTCACCGAGCCAATCCCAGCCGGATTGATCACTAAAAACATTGGCAAGTGAAACGACTGTCTCAAAACCACCAATCAATAATTCCCGAATTAAAGTAATTAAAAACAATAAAGAGGCGCCAATAGCTCGGGTAAATAATCGAACTCGACCATAGTCTTCATAGTCATCAATTTCTGGGTCGTAAACTGGTGTCAACCAAAATTCAAACATGAGGTACTGAGAAAAATTTTCCAACATTGTTGGTATTTCCCAAAACGTACTGCTTGTCACCTCACCAAAAAACCAGTTATACAAAGTAGGTATAAACAGAAGACCCACAATAATGCCAACAAAGCCCTTGCTAATAATTTGAAACCAATTGACACTTAACCACTGTGATTTATTGACACTCTCTGCAAAGCTTTTGTATAAGAGCCCAGCAGTTACCAATAAAGCTATTAGAACATAGGTGGCGGAAGTGTTAATGACAGGGTGATAAAAAGTCAGCTCAGGAATTCTAACGAGTTGAGGAGGAAGTTGCCAATTCAGAATCATTGACATGGATTCAGCAAAACCAGCCGAAGATTGTATTTCTCCCTTAACAACAGACTTGGCAAATAAATGACGCTCTACTATCAAATCATGGTACTGACCTGTCATTGACATGAGAATAAAAAACACAATGAGGACAATGCCCAATTGCGTCAGTTTAGGGCGTTCAGATAAATAATTGATAAAGCTCATGGTGCTAGCCTTAAGCGTTGCTTTCTAGTGTTGAATTTTCACCAAATAACACATGAATTACTTTAGATGAATGTACAACACCAACAATATCATCATTTGCATTGAGTACGGGAACTGATTTAGGGTCGCCGAGCACAGCTTCGGCAACAGTTTCAATAAGGGCATCTTCGGAGACCCTTAAATCACTAAAGTCTGTTTCATCGCCAACAGGCTCCATCACTGATTTAATTTTAAGAACCTTCTCCCTTGGAACATCCTCTGTAAACTTGCGCACGTATTCGGTGGCAGGGTTAAGGACAATATTGGCTGGTGTATCCAATTGCTCGATAATGCCATCTTTCATAATAGCCACACGATCAGCAAGCCGAATGGCTTCATCAAAATCATGAGTAACAAACAAAATAGTTTTGTTCAATACTGCTTGAAGACGCAAGAATTCATCCTGCATCTCTTTACGAATTAGCGGATCTAGCGCCGAAAAAGGCTCATCCAAGAACCAAATATCGGGTTCAACAGCTAGAGAGCGTGCGATTCCAACTCGTTGCTGCTGACCACCTGAGAGCTCTCTAGGAAAGTAGTTTTCACGGCCTGTAAGACCAACAAGGTCTACCATCTCCATGGCTCTTGAAATACTATCTTTTGTACTACTACCTTTAATCTGTAAAGGAAACGCTATATTCTCTAAAACCGTTTTATGTGGAAGTAATGCGAAACTCTGGAATACCATACCCATTTTGTTTCGTCTAAGCTCGATAAGCTCTTTACTGTTTAAAGCCAATAAATCCTCGCCCTCAATATAAATATTCCCTGCAGTGGCATCGGTTAGTCTTGAAATACAACGAAGCAAGGTCGACTTGCCCGAGCCTGAAAGACCCATAACCACAAGCATCTCACCCTTATTAACCTCGAAAGAGGCATTATTAACTCCGACTACACAGCCAGCTTTTTGAAATTCTTCAGCAACAACCTTGCCATTTGCATTTTGAAGCATTTTTTCGGCATTTTTGCCAAATATTTTATAAACGGAATCGCATTTAATTACAGGTTGCTGATCAGACATAATATCTTCCTAAATTCTTTGAAACAAATAAAACACTACAAGTATATATAAAAATACCCCTACCCCCTCTTTATTATTAATTGAGGGGGCAAGGGTATTTGACAAACACCCTTTATTCTATTTGAATAAAGAGTGCTCTAGATTAAAGGGTTACTTTGTGAAAGCCGCCCAAACATCCGCGTTATCTGCAAGCCACTTAGCTGCAGCATCTTCATGAGACATCTTATCAATATCAACTAGAGCAGCCATCTGACCGATCATTCCAGTCGAGAAGTCCATCTTAGTGTAGGCTGTATACGCACCTGGATGAGTCTTAGGGAACTTATAGTTCGCCGCTTTCTTCAACCAGCCTCTAGGAGAACCACAAGCCCCGTCACCACCTTCTGTTTCACGGCAACCCTTGAAGTATGGAGGAAACTCTATGAAGTAAAAACCATCACTATCCGTAAAGTTAGGTGTCCAGTTAAATATAATTACACCTTCTCCAGCAGCTTCTGCAGAATCAATAGCGGCCCAAAGGGCGTCTGCACTACCAGTTTGTTTATAAGTGTATTCATCATCTAAACCAAGAGCTCCAATACGATCTTCAAATAGATTCTTTCCGGTTGCAGCATCAACGTGCCAAGGACCGTCTAAGAAAACACCTTTACCACCAGAATCGGCAGTGGCAAAAACTGATCCACAACCTTTAAGAGCTTCCCAATTTGGAAGTCCAGGACATAGATTTTTCTCTATTACGAAGTTAGGAACGCCCATATCTTCAATAGTCAAGGCAGAATGGGTACCAGCTTCTATTAGACCGCCCTTCTCCATGGCTGTATAGTAAGCGTTGCCAAAGGCTCCTTCCCAAACTTCGTGAGATATAGTAACGTCTCCAAGACGAACCGATTCATATACACCTGACGAGTCAGCAGGAACGTAAGATACGTTGTTACCCATAGACTCAAAAATACCACCAATAACGTAGGACATAACCACTTGGCTTGACCAGTTGTGAATTGGTATAACGATTGGCTTTGAAGAGTCTGCCGCAAGCGCTTGACCTGAAACAGAAGCTAAAGACATCGCTAAAGCAGCAGCAGCCACCTTACTTGTAAACTTATTCATTTATTTCTCCTTTTATTGTTTAATCAAATAAATTAAGAAAATTATGTAAAAATCTCAAAAAATTCAACTTTAAAATGATTTTCTTAGCAAATACTGCCTTAAAACCATACTCACAGCTTTAGATTTAATTACCAACCTAAAACATTCTTTTGCCTGAAAATAACTACATTCTTACTCGAGTCTTTTCAGGATCATAAAACGGAAAACGTACAATTTTTGCAGAAAGGCGCTTTTGATGTCCATCTAATTTTCCTACTTCAACATCATTACCAATTTCTGACTCTGATACTGAAATTCTACAAAGTGCAATGTTCTTTTTAAGAATCGGAGAACGCGTTGCACTTGTTACTACCCCTACCTGTTGCTTTCCAATATACACCCCATCACCGTGAAGCGCAACTTCATTAGCAGTTAATTCTAACCCAACTAGAACTCTTTGTGGAGAATTCTTACGAAGAATTAATGCTTCTTTTCCGGAAAAATCTTCCTCTTTTGTTTTCAGTGGAACCGTAAACGCAATGCCCGCCTCAAATGGGTCAGTCTGGTCGCAAAATTCATAGCCTGCAAAAATTAATCCTGCCTCTATTCTTAACATATCAAGAGCATTTAAGCCTAATGGACAAATACCAAATTCTTCGCCAGCTTCTGCAATTGAATCCCATACAGATTCACAATCTTTTGGATGGGCAAAAACTTCATACCCAAGCTCACCCGAATATCCAGTTCTAGAAACCATAACAGGAATTCCAAACTCACCGCCAATTCGGCCAATAGTAAAACGGAACCATTTGAGATCTTCAAGACTTGTTTGTAGTTTTGGTGTCCAAATAATTTTCTCTAAAGTTTTACGGCTCTGTGGGCCTTGAACAGCAACATTATGAAGCTGGTCAGTAGAAGATTTAACGCGGACATCAAATCCTTTTTCATCTGCAATTTTCCTAAGTAGTTTTCCGCCATCATCTGACCCACCAATCCACCTAAAATTATTTTCATCAAGACGAAAAAGCGTACCATCATCAACCATACAGCCATTATCATAGCACATGGCAGAATAGACGACCTGGCCAATAGCAAGCTTTCGAACATCTTTCGTAATAGCAAACTGCATTAATGCTTCAGCGTCCTGACCGTAAACTTCAAACTTTCTAAGAGGAGCAAGATCTATCATTGCTACGCCTTCACGGCACTGCCAATACTCTTTAATTGCCCCTAAATTAGTGTACTCAAGTGGCAACCAATAACCATTATAGTTATCAAAGTTTTTAGTTAGCTTAGAGGTATTTTTATGAAAACCAGTTTCTTTAGTCATAGTAGGTATGGATTGTGGATCAGGCCTAAAAGCCGTAGCCGATGAAAAATTATTGGATTTGTTGTAAATTCTAACGTGAATATCTGTTGGATTCCAGCCATTAGCAGAAGTCGTATCATCCGGACATGCTGATGAAACACATACTAAATCATCAACTGCTCTAAATAATACATAGTCGCCCGGTCTAGACCATGAAACATCTGAGCTTAATGTATGGCATTCTTCAATTGCAGTATTAAAAAAAAGGTTTACTGCTGCCCAATTTTGTCTTGGTGAAACTCCGTGCTGTGACAGTGATTTATTAAAATTATCAGTACAACTAATATGCCCAGGAAATCCCCTGTCATCATAATACTTGGCATTACAGGCAAGGCCAAATGTGTCGTGTCTACATACTGTGTCTTGAATTACTTCTACAAGCGGGACTGAGTTTTGGTTGTAGAACTTATCATGAGTGCCTGGTGCTGGATAACTTGCCTGCATTTGAGATCTTGTTACTGTTGGATCAAGGCAAAGCTCTAAATTATTTTTTAAATCTTCCTGTAAGAATGCTTGAAAATCAGAGCATTGTTGACCCTCAACATCAATAATTTGAATATACTCACCAGCCTTTACTTTATAGGCAACTGCAGAGCTATTATTAATGCGGATTTCTTTTGATACTTTTGCTAGAGGCTGAGGAAGTCTTTCTGAAGGGTTTGATGGGGTTGAGCGTAATACGTTAATCAAAATTTCAGTTGGAGAATTCTGTTTATCTACAATCATTGGACCACCTTTTGCATTAAATACACATAAGGCATCATTTTTAATATCAAAAGACTGGCGAGTATCTGCAGGATTAGTAGCTGAAAAAAGCTCAGTGCAATTTAGTTTTTTAGACACTATTTGGTTATGCTTTAGAATTGCCTTGAGCATATCAGAACAGTCGTCTATTTTTATTTCAGATGCATCGTTTTTAGGTTTTGAATTCCAGCTTAAGTCTGATAATACTGATAATTTTTTAGAGTCATATGCAAGAATACTGCATTGTTGATCTCCTTCTACATCTATTATTTCTACTGAATCACCACTCTTTAAGTCAATTGAAATTGCCTCACCTCCAAGTATTTGGTAGGTTTCACAATCTCCGTCGTATTTAATATTTGCAACTCTCATTTAGTTGGATGATTTAATAGATATTTTGAGTATACATACTAATAATTTATAGGTCAATTTGAAAACTCATATGTTGAAATAATAAATTTCACACTGAGAACAGTTTATACGGCATTCCAGGGGGTGGAATGCCGAAAAACTAAGGAATAAAGATGTAGAGTTTCTACTCTAATCCAACCCTTTGTAAATCACTTACAGTAGTTAGAATTTACGGTAAGCATTATTAAGATCAACCATTGGATGGCTTTCTGACATTTGAAACTTAACCAATAATTCACGAGCAATCATATCTCGCTCCTGTTGATTGTTTGGTAGTTTTATATTATCTGGAATAGTTACCCAACCATTAATATTTCTATCAAAGACAGCAGCTTGTTCGCCCTCATAACCCATATGAATATCTTCTAACCAGTTTAGATCTTTCCAGCCCATTTTTTCAATATATTTTTGTAGAAAAGGCGTTATAAACTTAAGATCAGGAACAAGGTTTACATCATATCTATAACCAATATGTTGTCCAATCATTTGCTCGCGATCAGTATCTAAACCATCAGCGCCAACAACAAATGTTTCTTCTTTCTTACTCATAATAACTCCTTATCTTAAAAACGTGTCATATCAGGACGACCAACCGTGTGCTGTGAACCTGCAATAGGAACTTGTGCACAAGCTGAAGCCTCCATAGTTAGAGCAGCTAGATCTTCTGGCTCTAAAGAATGTATATTTGTCTTACCACATGCACGAGCCATCATTTGACACTCGATTGCTAGTGTGTGTAAGAAGTTGTATACACGCTCTGATGCCTCATCAGGATCAAGACGTTTTCTAAGCTCAGGATCTTGAGTTGCAACACCAACTGGGCAGCGCCCAGTATGACAGTGATAACATTCACCAGCTTTAACGCCCATTTCAGCTTCAAAATCAGCCTCAGGAATGTCTCTATTACAGTTAAGCGCCATAAGAGATGAGTGACCAATTGCAACTGCATCAGCACCAAGTGCAACAGCTTTAGCAACGTCACCACCATTTCGAATACCACCAGCATAAACTAAAGAAATTCTGCCACTCATTCCAACATCATCAATTGCTCTTCGAGCCTGACGAATTGCTGCAATTCCTGGAATTCCAGTCTCCTCTGTTGCAATATGTGGTCCAGCAGCAGTTCCGCCTTCCATACCATCAATATAAATACTATCACAACCAGTTTTAGCAGCCATTCGTACGTCATCGTATACACGCGCTGCTCCAAGTTTTAGCTGAATTGGAATCTGACCATCTGTCGCTTCACGAATTTCTTCAATTTTAAGCGCCAAATCATCTGGTCCAAGCCAGTCTGGATGTCTCGCAGGAGAGCGCTGATCAATACCAGCAGGCAAAGAACGCATTTCAGCAACCTGGTCTGTAACTTTTTGACCCATTAGGTGTCCGCCTAAACCAACCTTACAACCTTGGCCAATAAAAAACTCAACACTATCAGCTAAACGTAAATGTTGTGGATTAAAACCATAACGAGACTGGATACACTGATAAAACCATTTACTTGAATAACGCCTCTCATCTGGAATCATTCCACCCTCACCTGAGCAAGTAGCTGTTCCTGCCATCGTAGCACCACGAGCTAGAGCAGTTTTAGCCTCATAACTCAACGCACCAAAACTCATTCCTGTAATATAAATTGGAATGTCGAGCTCTAATGGTCTTGGAGCCTCTGGCCCAATAATTGTTTTAGTTAAACATTTTTCTCTATAACCCTCAATAACAAAACGGGTTAACGTTCCTGGCATAAATGTTAAATCGTCCCATGTTGGAATTTTTTTAAATAGAGAGAAACCTCTCATTCTGTATCTTCCCAAATCAGACTTAATGTGAATATCGTCCATCACTGCTTTAGGGAAGATAAAACTTTTACCTAGTCTATGTTTTTCCGAATCACTCATAATATTTCCTTTTATTTAATTTGTTAAAAGCACTATTAAAGAATTAGTTTTTTCTCGTTAGGCTCTAAGTTAGCGTAGTTCCATAGCATTTTTCCAGAAACATGCTTTTGCATTTTCTCAACGCCTCTAGGAGTCTTCATTCCATAAAGGGCTAATTTCTCTGTTAAGTAGCGAACATCAAGTTCTGTCATGTCAGCCTGAACACAGTCAACTCCAAGTTCTTCTACTTCACCGCCAACATAAATAGTGCCGTCATACATTGAGTCACCTAAGTTCATTCCAGCATCACCCAAAACAATCATTCGTCCACGCTGCATCATAAATCCAGAAAATGCACCTGTCTTACCGCCAACAATAATTGTGCCGCCCTTCTGATCAATACCAGTACGTGCGCCAACACTACCTTTACAGACTAGATCGCCTCCACGAATAGCAGCGCCAAAAGTTGAACCAGCATTTTTATCAATAACAACAGTTCCAGCCATCATATTTTCTGCACATGACCAACCAACACGACCTTTAATATGAACATTAGGCCCATCAATTAAGCCGCAACCAAAATAGCCTAAACTATCTGAGAAAGTTAAGTTAAGTCTGTTTAATATACCAACACCAACACCATGTCTTGACATAGGATTATCAACAGTAATATCGCCAATACCTTTTTCCATTAATTCTCTGATTTCACGATTAATTTCTCTTGGCGTCATGTCAAGTGCATCAATCGTAGCAGTCTTGCTAGTATCAACATCAAATGAGTGAAAATATGTTAAATTTTCACTTTCATCAATAGAAAAGAATTTTTTTTGAGTTCTTCCTTTTAATTGCTCATCGTGAAGTCCCATTTCTTGGGACGTTTCCTTCCTTAGTTCTGCCATACTTTTACCTCTCCGTGATATGGGTCAAATGTATCAATACGATGATCAAATAAAGTTCTAATTGCAACCTCTTCAGAAGCTAACGCAATCATATCTTCGCCTTCGTATACAACCATTGGTTTAGCAGCCATAACATCCTTGGCCATACCAAGTTGATCTTTTGTTGCAACCAAATAAGTGAAAACGCCATCAAGGTAGTCTATTGAGCCTTTCATAGCAGTTTCTAAATCGTCACCTTGGCTCATTCTGTCTGCAAGATAAACAGCAATGAGTTCTGAGTCACAGTTCGATGAAAAACGGTGGCCAGAGCGCTCAAGAGAGCGTCTATTTGTCCAGTAATTTGTCAACTGTCCATTATGAACAACTGCAACATCACTAAAAGGATAAGCCCAGTAAGGATGAGCAGAGCGAATATCTACGTCAGATTCTGTCGCCATTCTGGTGTGTCCAATTCCATGAGTTCCGTTAAAGTCATTTAAGCCATACTGGTTAGAAACAACCGATGCGTCTCCTAAGTCTTTTACTAACTCAAGTGAGTTACCAATAGATAAAATCTCAACGCCTTCAACATCTTCAACAAAGTCAGCAACTTTTTTCATATCTCCTGAAAACTCTACTTCATAACGATGGGCATATTCAGTTGGACTTTCTTTCTTGACAACTTTAACACCTAATTCAGTAAGTCTTGAATTTACTATTTCCAAACGATGTTTGATAGTAGCATGAATATCATAGCTACCTTCTAGATCAGCAGCTTCAGCAACTTTAAATCTTAATATTTGATTTCCATTGCCTTTACCATACATTGCATATCCAGTTGAGTCTGGACCTCTGTGCTTTAAAGCCTGCAGCATTGATGTCATTTGCTGACCAATGTTTACGCCTTTTCCAGCTTTTTTATGAATAATTCCCGCTATACCGCACATAAAATAATCTCCCTTTTCCCGAAAAATTGCCCACCGTTAAGTGGGCACTCTAAAAAAACTAAAGAATACTTAGCCCTAAGGCAAGCAATCTATATAAGTTTCTAAATCCCAATCTGTAACTGTGGCATTAAATTTCTCCCATTCATCTGTCTTATAATGATGAAAAACTTTATACATCTCATTAGGCATCGATGATTTAATTACTTCATCATTGTCTAACTCTTTTAGCGCTTCACCTAAAGACATAGGAAGCTTCTTAACCTGCTTTCCTGCCTCCATGGCTGCATAAATATTGCGCTCTTCAGGCTCACCTGCGTCAAGATTATTATCAATACCATCACCCATCGCCTTTAATAATGCCGATCCCATTAAGTAAGGATTAACCATTGAGTCAACTGAGCGGTATTCAAAACGACCTGGCGCAGAAACACGAAGAGCGCAAGTACGGTTTTGATAACCCCAATCTGCAAAGATTGGCGCCCAAAAGCCAGTATCCCAAAGACGGCGATACGAGTTAACTGTAGAAGAGCCAATTGAAGTTAGTGCTGGTAAGTGCTTAATAACACCGCCGATTGACTGAAGTCCAATTGGACCAGGCATCTTTTCATCAATTGAAGGGTCTGGCATAAATGTATTGTCACCGCCCTCTTTGTACATAAAGTTACCAGGCATACCTGGAAGCTCGCCTTCACCTGCAATCTCTGGATGGAATACATCTTTACCACCTTTCCATAAAGACATATTGTGGTGACAACCTGATGCAGATACTCCCATAAAAGGTTTACTCATAAAGCAAGCAATTAATCCAAACTCACGAGCAACTTGCGCACAAATTTGACGATAAGTCGTCAAGCGGTCGGCATTTCTTAATACGTCATCAAATTGTGTATTAAGCTCTAATTGACCTGGAGCATCTTCATGGTCACCTTGAATAATATCAAGACCCATTTGCTCAGAATATTCAATAACTTTCATAAATACAGGACGCAACTCTTCAAACTGATCAATGTGATAACAGTTTGGCTTTGTTACTCCACCATTTGGCTGACCATCTTCGCCGCGCTTAAGCCACATCATTTCTGGCTCTGTGCCACAACGCATATCTAATCCATACTGATCTTGGAATTCTTTATGTTGTCTATATAAGTTACCTCGACAATCTGATGTTAATGCTTCGCCAGGATTTTCACGCTCTTCACGGTTTCTATAAAGTCTACAAAAAACACGCGCTACTCTTTTATCCCATGGAAGCTGACAAAAAGTGTCAGGATCTGGAAGACCTACAAGCTCTGAAGCTTCAGGGCCATAACCAATATAATCACCATGACGGTCAACGAATAAATTAGCTGTTGAGCCATATACGAGTTGAAATCCTTTTTCAGCCAATCTCTCCCAATGGCGTGCAGGAATACCTTTACCAACAATGCGGCCTGTAACTGAAACAAATTGATAATATACATATGTAACGCCCAATGCATCGATCTTAGTCTTGACATCTTTTACAAGTTTGTCGCGACCGGGCTCGTTAACGTGCTGTTCTAAATCTGTCATTTAATCCTCTCCGAAAAAATAAAAAAAATCTTTATTAAAGATTTACCCCCTTTGCATGCTTTTATTTTGATTTGCAAGATATAAACCAAAACAGAAGCACCAATGAATTTACTGCTGACTTAGTTATAGAGATCAAATAAATGAGACTCTTTTTAGCTCCAAAAAGATTGAAGTAGCGGCAAATTACACATCGAGTATACGCCTAATGATATTCCATTGTCAAGAAATTTTATTGATTATAAAGAACTATAATAAATCGTTGATTTTCTTCTAAATAATTTCACTAAAACACGAAATAAGTTAGAATTTAGAAAGCATTTAGGGAAAGATAATTTTGGGAAAAAAACTAAATTAGTATAAACTTTAATCGACCTAATCAGAGGTACTTGAGCAGATAACCGTTAAAAACTGACACTCATCACTAATTATTTTTTTTGGTCCATGCGGCTTATCTGAATCAAAATAAATAGAGTCCCCCTTCTGGAAGTGATAGATCTTAGTACCATAATAATAATCCATTTCACCTTTAAGCATATAAATGAACTCAACACCTTTATGCTGAAAGTCAGGAAAATCATAGTCTGTTGAAGTTACAGTAATTAGGCAGGGCTCAACTTTGAGAGATCCGCTCACATTATTACCAAGTAACTGATAGTGCCTGCTTTCATCTGACCCCGCCCTCTCGATCGTTAAACCATTACCTGATTTAATAAAGGTTGGCTCTACGTCTTTATCATGCTGCTTAAATAATGACGTAATTGAGATATTAAGAGCATGACAGATTAGCTGAATTGTTTTTAATGAGGCGCTAATTTGACCATTCTCAATTTTTGAAAGCATACTAGCTGATAGTAGCGATTGCTTGGAGAGTTGCTGCAACGTAACGCCGGCACTTTTTCTGGAGATCCTGACCTGCTTTCCAATCGATGCTTCTAGCTGTTTATCGGTTCCAAAACTTGGAAGATTTTTGTTTACTATGGATATGCTTTGATCTTTTTGCGTACTGTTTTTAGTTGAAGCCATGAATTAATAATTTACTAAGAATAAATAAAATTACACTATAGAGAAAATTATCTTATCACAAAAATAACTAATTATTCAAAATAATTAGTTATTTTAAGGCCTTGAACGACGATTTCTTCGTTCTTTAGTGGGCTTTGAATTATCCCCTTTAAAAATTGCTCTAGAGCCATCTGACATGGCTCCAACTCTATTTTCAATTTCAGCTAATGTTGGGGGTGAAGTTACTATATGCTCATCCATTGCTTTTCGCATTGCCCTTACATGCTCACAACTTGTCCCGCAGCAGCCACCAATAATTTTTGCGCCAGAGTCCATTGCAATTTGAACGTACTCAGCCATTAATTTTTCTGTTCCAGAATAAAGAATTTTTCCATTATGAAATTCAGGAATGCCGCAGTTTGCTTTTGAAATGACTACCGTGTCTGAATCAACATTTCGAGATATTCCATTAATTGTTGCTAATAGATCCGGCGCCCCAACACCACAATTTGCTCCAAAGCCGTCAAGGTTAAGATTTTTAGCTCTGTGCGCAAGATCTGCAGGCGAAATGCCCATCATAGTTTTACCTGCGGTATCAAAACTCATAGTTGCGCAAACTGGCAAGTCGATATCTTTAACAGCATCAAGAGCAGCCTCTAACTCTTCCATTGAGTACATAGTTTCTAGCCATAAAACATCTACGCCGCCCTCCGCAAGACCTTCTGCTTGGGCCTTAAAAGCTTCAGTTGCTTCAGCCAAAGTCATTAGTCCATGAGGCTCTATCATCTCACCTGTTGGTCCCATTGATCCTGCAACAACAACTAACCGATCTGCACAATCTGCAACTTCTCTTGCAACTTTTCCTGCAGCTTTATTTAATTCAAATACTCTGCTTTCAAGATTATGTAATTTCAGTCTATAAGAAGTGCCACCAAAACTATTAGTTAAAAACAAGTCAGAACCTGCATCAACGAAACTTTGATGAAGTGATCGAATTCTCTCTCTATGATCTAAATTCCAGGTCTCTGGCGGATCTCCAGCCTCAAGGCCCATTGCAAATAAGTTAGTACCCGTCGCGCCGTCAGCAAGGATATGATCTTTTTCTTGTAAAATTTTTAAAAAATTATTCATTTAAGTAAATAAAACGATGAATAGTAGTGATTAATAGTTTAAATTGAATTATATAATTTCTTAAGTGGTTTCAATTTTAATAAATTTAATCTAGATTTAATATCATTCTAATAACAATATTCTATTAATAGCTTGCTCATTAGAAAATATTTACAACTAAAACTAGAATTCTTTTTGAATCTTAAAATTTATTGCACTAATAGTAATTATTAATTTTAATAATTAATCACTCTCAGGCCCCATTCTCTATATAATTTCAAGTTAAATATTTAAGTCATAAATTGTGAATATTTTGATGTCAAAGCAAGCCCCAAATTGCATGCTATTAATTAGCAATATAACTGACCTTGTTCAGTCAAAAATAAATTTAAACTCCCCACTCTTCCTTTCTATAATTCTTCCGAATAATGAATAAAAATTCCAGCTCACATGATGATGTGATTAATCGCTTTATTGATTATGGTGAAAATAATTTTGAGTCAACTTCGAATACTCAAGTAGTAAGTCAAAGTGCTGCTCAGCTTGGGGTTCTTCGTTTAATTTATGCCTTTCGATTTTCAGGTCACCTCAGAGCAAGACTAGACCCCTTAGAAAGACCTAGGCACCACTCAACTCCTCCATTTACTCTTGAAGAGTTTGGACTCAGTGATGCAGACCTTGATAAAACTTTTGATATGGGCTCTTACCAAGGCCCAAACTGTAATACCTTAAGAGATCTTTTTACCTCTCTTAATAAAACATATTGCAATAGTCTTGGCGCTGAATATATGCACATTCCTAACCTTGAAGAGAGAAAGTGGGTTCAAACTAAAATTGAAACCATGTCACTTGTAAAGGAAAATTCAGCGGACTATAAAAAATGGTTACTTCAAAGACTAACAGCTGCCGAAGTCTTTGAAAAATTTCTTCATAATAAGTATGTTGGTCAAAAACGCTTTTCTTTAGAGGGAAGTGATACCTTAGTGCCTTTATTAAATGTTCTAATTGATCACTCTGGTGAACATTCAATGAAAAGAATATGCTTAGGCATGGCTCATAGAGGACGACTTAATGTTCTGATCAATATTATGGGTAAGAGGGCTGATAGTCTATTTAAAGAATTTGCAGGAGAGCTTGGGCTTGGTAAGAATCAGACAGGTGACGTTAAATATCACCAGGGCTTTTCTTCAGACATTAAAACAGGCAAAGAGGATGTGCACCTTGCGCTAATGTTCAATCCATCTCATCTTGAATTAGTAAACCCAGTGATTGAGGGCTACGCTCGCTATCATCAAGACAAGATTGAGGATGCTGAGCGTCAACAAATTCTGCCAGTGCTTATTCATGGAGACGCAGCTTTCTCAGGCCAAGGAATCGTGATGGAGACATTAAATATGTCTCAATCCAGAGGCTATAGAACTATGGGCACAGTTCATATTATTATCAATAATCAAATTGGCTTTACCACATCTAAGCAGGATGATGCAAGGTCAACGGACTACTGTACTGACGTTGTTAAGATGATTAATGCGCCTGTATTTCATGTAAACGCTGAAGATCCTGAGATGGTTAGTTTTATCACTAAATTAGCGCTTGATTACCGCATGAGGTATAAAAAAGATGTAGTTATTGATCTTATGTGCTATCGAAGACATGGCCACAATGAAGCTGATGAGCCAGCAGTAACTCAGCCTTTAATGTATGAAGCAATTCGAAAAAAGCCAACTACTCGCGCGAATTATGCGGCCTCTCTAATGAAGCAAGGCGTTATTGAGCAAAAAGAAGTTGACTTGATGATTAGTGATTACCGTCAAGAGTTAAAAGAAGGTGAGAGGGTTGCTTACAATATTATTCAGCCTAAGGATAAAAATAAAAGAGCCTGGGAGATGCTATGGGAAGATTACTTCGATGCTACTTGGCTTGATCCTTATGAGTCCGCTATCAGTAAAAAACAAATTAAAGATTTAAACAAAAAACTTCAAAAAGTACCAGATCACTTTGAAATTCATCCACGTGTTAAGAAGATGATGTCAGAAAGACAAAAGATGGCTGATGGAAAAATTAATGCAGATTGGGGTTTTGCTGAGACTCTAGCATACGCAAGTCTTACAAATTTTGGAACGCCTATCAGGCTCACTGGTCAGGACACCGGAAGAGGAACATTTTTTCACCGTAATGCAGTGCTTCATAATCAACTAGCAAACGAAGATTACACGCCACTTCAAAACATTAGTGAAAAACAAGGACGAGTTCAAATATTTGACTCAATCTTATCTGAAGAGGCTGCGCTTGGGTTTGAATATGGTTACGCTACTGCAAACCCTGAATCACTGGTTATCTGGGAAGCTCAGTTTGGAGATTTTGTTAATGGCGCGCAAGCAATTATTGATCAATTTATAGCTTCTGCTGAAGCTAAATGGGGACGCCTTTCAAACCTAGTTATGCTACTTCCTCATGGACTTGAGGGCCAAGGGCCTGAGCACTCCTCTGCAAGACTTGAGCGCTTTCTTCAGCTTTGTGCCAGTCATAATATGCAGGTCTGCGTTCCGTCAACTGCGTCCCAAATATTTCATTTAATGAGGCGTCAAATATTAAGAAAGTTTAGATCACCTTTAATTATCATGTCGCCTAAAAGCCTGTTAAGGAATCCTCTAGCAGCCTCACCTCTGCATAAGTTTACTGAGGGTAAATTTAGAGACGTCTACGAAGAACAATATGAAAACATTAAACCTAAAAAAGTTGACCGCATCATTATGTGTAGTGGTAAGATATTTTATGAATTATTAACGCGCCGTCAAGATGAACAGCTTAATAACGTTGCAATACTTAGACTTGAGCAGCTCTACCCATTTCCAGAAGAACAGCTTATAAAAGAGCTCGTCAAATTTCCAAATGCAAAGGATGTAATTTGGTGCCAAGAAGAACCAATTAACCAAGGCGCATGGTACACCTCTAGGCATAACTTTATGCAAAGTATAGTTACAGGCCAAACACTTCATGTTGTTGCGCGAGACCTTTACTCTGCGCCAGCTGAAGGAAGTATTAGGCAGCACAACATCAACCAAAGCTATATTATTGAAAAAGCGTTAGGTATTCAAACTATGGGTACCACTAGGAGCATTAAAAAATGAAAGAAGTAAAAGTACCCGTCCTTCCAGAATCAATAAATGAAGCGACTGTCGCTTTATGGCATAAAAAGCCTGGAGATTATGTAGAGGTTGATGACGTCATCGTTGAAATTGAAACGGATAAAGTTGTTTTAGAGGTTCCCGCTGAAGAAGCAGGCATCCTAACTGAAATTTTAGCTGAAGAAGGTGAAACAGTAAATGCCCAGCAAGTCCTAGCTTTATTAGATGATGATGCTGAAAAAGCAGCTAAAAAAATTGAGACCCCTAAAGAAACTATTAAAGAAGCTCCAAAAGAAGAGGAAGTAGAACCTCCGATTGAAGTAACCCATGAGCCTCCTGAAATAAACCTTCAAGAGAATGTTCAGGAAGAACCTATAAGTGCGCCTGAAATTAACTCCTCCAAGCCAACGAGTAATCGAATGGAAGAGAGAGTTCCAATGTCTCGCATTCGCAAGACAATAGCTAAAAGACTTCACTCTGCGACACAAAATACAGCCATGCTGACAACGTTTAATGAAGTTGATATGACTGAGATACTGGCTATGAGAAAAAGCTATAAAGAGGCTTTTGAGAAAAAATATTCCGTTAAATTAGGCTTTATGTCATTCTTTGTTAAAGCAGCAGTTGAGGCACTAAAAAAATTCCCAACGGTGAATGCTTATCTTGATGGAGATGATATTGTTTATCACGCATACTGCGACGTTTCAGTAGCTGTGTCCTCTGATCGCGGTCTTGTTGTTCCTGTTCTTCGTGATGCTCACAAGATGGGAATGCACGACATAGAGAAAGGCATCGTTGACTATGCAGGCAGAGCGCAGGATGGAACCCTGGGAATTGAGGAGATGAGTGGTGGCACATTCACTATATCCAATGGCGGCGTCTTTGGCTCATTATTATCAACACCAATCTTAAATTCGCCTCAGAGTGCAATCCTTGGAATGCACAAAACGCAAGAGCGCGCAGTTGTTGTTAACGGCGAAATAGTAATAAGACCTATGATGTATCTTGCCTTATCCTATGACCATAGAATTATTGATGGCAAAGAAGCTGTTCAATTTTTAATCTCAATCAAAGACGCTTTAGAAGATCCAGCTAGACTTTTACTTAAAGTTTAAAATGTTAACTAATTAAGATAAAAAAAAGGGCAGTATTTTCATACCGCCCTTTAAGTTTATTACTTTTACAGATTACTATTTGTAATGATCTTGTTCGTCAATGTTTCCTTTGACTAAAATCGCTACTAACATTACTGAGGCAACAAGTGACATCCATCCAGTAACGGACATCCCAAGAAATGATGCACCCGAACCGATATACATACCCATATCCATCCAAGCACCATCAGCATGTAGTTCAGTAAAAGATTCAATAAAATATCCCATATTATTTCTCCTTATTTAGAATCAGATTCAGCACTAACCATTGACTCAGGATAAGCCTGAGCAGGAACCTTGACTGCGTCAAGACCTTTGATTTGGACAGCATCTGGAATACGTAACATTCCGGCTTTATTAACCAACCAAGATACAATGTATCCAGGAACGAAACCAAGCAAGAACATAACTACAGCACCAACAATTTGGCCATATAGGCTTATTGCAACTGTGTCTTCTGGAGCGAATGCACCAAGTCCTGGTATACCAGAACCGAATACGCCAAGAACAACAACGCCAAATAGGCCAATTGTTCCATGAACCGTAACAGCGCCAACAGCATCATCAATACCTAAGCCTTCTACCCAGTCTGCACATGGCTTTAAAATCATGCCCGCAACAATTGAAATAATAATTACGTGTGAACCGAAGTAAACATCAAGGCCAGAGGCGACTGAAATAATACCCGCTAAACAGCCAGACATCATCCAGAAAGGGTCTCTAGTAAATACCCATGCACCAATAATTCCGCCTGATGCAGCTAGACATACATTAAATGCTAGTGCTGAAAGCGTAATTGGAGTTCCATAAATAGTAGCTCCACCATCAGCGTACCAACTCCAACCTTCACCTGGCAGAATGATACATGCCATTAAAAAGCCAAAGAAACCAACAATAATCAGCATTAAGCCAGTTACTGTGAGCGGTAAGTTGTGACCAGAAATTTTATTTGCAGAACCGTCTGCATTAAATTTTCCAACACGAGGACCTAAATTTAATAGGATACCAAGCGCGAAGAATCCAGCAACCGCGTGAACAAGACCAGCAGCACCAAAGTCATGAAAACCGAACTCTGTAACTAACCAGCCATCTGCATGCCAACCCCAAGCAGCAGCTACAACCCAGGCAAAAGAGCCAAGGACAATCGCGCAGATTACAAAACCTACAGTTTGTATTCTCTCGATTAGCGCGCCAGAAGCAATAGACGCAGTAGTTGCAGCAAATAAAGCAAAAGCACCCCAGAATACACCTGAAGCGTGATCACCCATATTTGGACCCATATACTGAGCTGATTCGCCCCATGGTAATGCTATAGCACTTGCATACGCTAAACCTGAAGTTTCCATATAACCCATACCTGCAGTCAAGGATGTAACTGGAAACGTTGGTAAGGCCCAATAGAACCACCAACCAAACAGATAAAACGTGATAATTGTAAACGCGAACGCGAGTAAGTTTTTGATTCCTGATGATAGTACATTTTTCACTCGAGTTTGACCCATCTCATAGAGAAGGAAACCAGCATGAATAATAACCATCAAAGGAATTGTTAAGTAATAGTACGCTTCAGCAAACATGGAGTTTGTGACCTGAGCCGCACTTTTGACAACAGCTAACTCTGCTGTTAAAGCTAAGATTTGATCTTCCAAAACAATTTCTCCTTTTTTTAGTTTAAGTAAACTCTCTCCTTTTTACTTATAAGAACTTTTTTGTCCCTACGAAATTGAGTATAAACAATTCAAAACGACAAATCTACCAAATTTATCTCTAAATTAAGTCAATTACAGAAGGTTTTTAAAGGAAGTTATTAAATAACAGACACTTACGTTAGAAAATTAATTTAGTAGGGTTTGTAAATTTGGCTTAGTTAAGAGTCATAGTGATCTAAAAAATCAACTTAACTGCCATAATTCTTGACAATATTGATCACCTGTTGCTTAAATTCATCCTCATGGTTTACTATGAACTCATCAATAGTTGTCAGTGAACTGGCGTCATCCATTCGATCAGTAAAAACAAGTCCATCGAGATGATCAAGCTCATGCTGAAAGGTTCCAGCGCTTATACCCTTTGCAACAAAATTAAGACTTTTACCGTCTCTATCAAAGCCTTCAATTCGAACTTCAGGGCAGCGGTTGACCCTGCCTCTTATGTTTGGAACCGACAGGCAACCCTCATAAACATTAATTCTATCTTCTGTTAAGAAGGTTACTTTAGGATTAATTAAAACCGTTAAGGGTATATCAGGCTTGTATGGATAGCGCGGATTTTTATTTACTTCGATAACGCATATTCGATATGGAATAGCGATTTGGGTAGCAGCTAGGCCTGCTCCATTAGCATTCCTCATTGTTTCAATAAGATCATCAACAAGACTTTGGATTTCCTTTGAAGAAATTTCACTCTCTTCAACTGCCTTGGCAATCTCACGTAAAGCTGGATTTCCAATTTGTACTATTTGTCTAATCATTTATTTAAATAATTAACAACAAGGATTAATAAAAGTAATATGCTTGCGCCCCAAAATAATTGATAGGCTTTATTCATAACACCGCGAATATCTCTAAGTTCTTTTAGTATTTTTTCTACTTGGTCATCATTCAATTTAATACTCCTTATTAAGATTCTCTTGGATTTACCATATGCTTAATCTCTAAAACATTATGGTTTGGATCTTGAACAAAGAATGTTTCCTGCTGGTAATCTGTTCCTTCAAAACGAACATATGGCTTATCTAAGAAGCCATTATTTTTAAGAACATTTTCACGTACTTGCTGGTATTGATCCATTTCTAGATGAACTCCAAAATGAGGAACAACAACATTTCCCATAGCGACATCATGCCTATTCATATCTAAATTTTTTGCTTTTCTAGGAGTTGAGCTATGAAGAGTTAATTCATTTCCCCAAAAGTCAACATCTTGCCAGAGCCCTTTCTCTGATCCTAACTCCGAAGTATCTAAGCTGCATCCAAGAACCTCTTGATACCATAAAACAGTTACCGACAAATCTCCAGCCTCAACAGCTAGATGAAATCTATTACTCATAATTAAAATCTCCGAATCAGAAAATATTTTATTTTATAGAAAATGATGCTACAAACTTAAGCATGTTGTTTGGAAAGTAAGAAAAAATGTACTTATATATAAAAACCTTATCACTTGAGCTTAAAGTTCAAATCTAATTTTAGATTTTAGTTAAATCTCTTATCATATTTTATTTGAATTTCACTTGGCCACAAACTATAAATATAATCTAGTAGAGCCAGTTTTTCTTCTTCACTAAGGCGCCCTTCGAATCCAGGCATCTGTCCGCCCATCTCTCCCCCACCTTTATTAATTGTATATAGCAGATCAGAAGGTGAATGATGCCAAGTATGCGCGGTGCCATTAAGCGGCGGCGCTGGGTAGTTACCATTCTCATCTTTAACTTTCCAATCTTTAGCAAGGCCGCGCCCCCTTAATCCGTGACAATTTACGCAGTTTTGATTAAAAATATTTTCACCTAGAGCAACATTTGATTTTGGAGTTTTTTCTTTTTCTCCAGAGCTGCATCCAGCTAAAAGCGCAATTATTATAATGACAAATATTTTCATTTAAGTGAGTCTACTCTAAAGAAGTAAAAATTAGATGAAGTTTTAAGGTATTTATCAGGCTTTAAATTAGTCTATTTTGTTTAGGTCAACTAATGTCTTTAGACCAATATTTATTGTGCCTCCAATAGCGGCATCATAGTCCACTACATCATCACTCGATGTTGATGCGCTAATGACCGTACAGATCGTCCCAGCTCTATAACCCATTTGACTGCATAAGTGAAAAAATAGACTAGACTCCATTTCCATATTGATTACCCGAAGGCCGTCAATCTCAAGCTTTGAAAGGCTACCCTTAATATCAGGAAACGTATTTTTTAGCCCCTCAATATAGCGCGAAGATGGGCCATAAAAACCTGGGGAAGAGACCGTTATCCCAACTTCAAATTTAACATTATGCTTTGCTGCTTGTTTTGCCAGCGCGTCAGTAATTTCAGAAGATGCTTTTGATGCGTAGGGAATAATTTTCCCCTTAAACCTTGATGGGCTTAGCGCTGCATCACTTAAAATTTGTTTTGCTTTACTCTCAATTCTTTCAACTATTTCATCATCTGGACTCTGGTCATAGTAAAGCCCAGCATTGTCCAGGCCAAGCGCATAGGATGAGATTGCAAGCGTTTCTGGAGCGATATCTGGATGAACGCCGCCAGATGTTCCAAGCCTTATGAACGTCATCGGCGGGCAGTCACTTTTACGGGTGCTGTCTTTAAGGTCAAACTCATGGGCAATGTAGGCCTCAACTAATGCAATTTCAACATTATCCGTGCCAATTCCCGTGCCAATTACAGAAACTGGAATTCCTTTATATGTCCCTGTAAACGTTAAAAATTCTCTATTTGAAATCTCACGCTCAATTTTATCAAATTCTTTCGATACGCGTATTGCCCGAGCTGGATCTCCAACAATAAAGACGTTATCTGCAAGGTCTCCTTTTTTTATTCCCAAGTGGTAGAGCCGCTCATTAATAACAACGATCTCAGATTTATCTGTCATATTTTTTAGGATTGGTTTTAATCATGCCACTATTATATTAATAAGGCACTGAAGATGCAAAGGAAAATACTGTAAGATATTTGCCATTCAAAGGAGAAAAATATGGCTAAGGGAAAAGATTCTAGAAAAGAAACAAAAAAACCAAAAAAAGACAAGCCAGTAAAGTAAACATTATTGAGTGTGCCTCCAAGGATTCTTTTGAATCCGCTTCACTCTATTCTTAATAAGATTTAGTTCTGAATGCTTCAGCTGCTCCTGAATTTTAATAAGGGCAGTTCTTACAGCCATTCTTACAGCAGCTCCCCTGCTTTATTAGATACCATTTACTAAATACATATAATTCATCTTCAATGGTGAAATCAACATTCTTTACTAGCTTATCTTTAGAGCGATATGGATCTGCAAGTTTTTGAAAATTTTCCATACCAAACTCCTTTACTAGGGCATTAATTTTATTATTAATAGCGCCGCCAAGACAAGACGGACAAAAACAGTCTTGCTCAAGTGTAGGGGACATAATAGGCGGAAAGCTCATACACCAGCAATTACCTGTTCCAGTTTGGCAGTCAAATGATTGGTTACACTCAGAGCAATGTTTGATACTCATAGCTAGACAAAATAAAATTGATTTTAGATTTTGACATCGATTCTATTGCAATGCAACAATAATATAGTTACCGCATTAAATAATAAGCTGTCTTAGTCAAATACTAGATCACACCAATTGTTAAACAGCGTTAATGAAGCCTTATTATTAAGCTCTAAATTTTCAGTAATACTCCTCGTTAAATCTTCAAGGCCATTAACGCTTAGCTTTTCAAAAAAATCAGGAACGCCAGGAATTTTCATCCAACCATCTAAAGTGTGACTACAGACCTCTGGATGGAACTGACAAGAATAAGCATTTTGACCTACCTGCATAATGTGATTTTTACAATTATTAGAAGTTGCTAGTACTACAGCATTTTTTGGGGTCTTAGTCACCTCAACTAAGTGCGCATTAACCCATTTTTCAGAGTCTTTAAGATTACGTAGAAGTGGATGATTTAAACCCTCTTTGGTGGGCTTAATTTCAAATAGTCCTACTTCATATTGCCCAGTATTGTCAGCCTTTCCTCCCATTGCCTCAGCAAGTAGCTGATGTCCTAGACATATTCCTAGAAATGGCATATTTAGATCTTTGACCGCATGATAGATTGTTTGTTTTTCTTTAACTAGCCAAGGAAACTCTTCTTCTTCCCAAACATTCATTGACCCTCCCATTACCCAGAGACCATCAAAGTTTTCTAAATTTGGTATTTTTTCGCCAGCATGAAGATCAATCTCATGAAAAATAACATTCTGACTATCAGCAAAATCTCGAAAAATCCCAGGATTCTGGGATTTCATATGTTTAAAAACAAGAATATTCTTTTTCAAAATAAAGAAATATTAAATAAAAGTTTATATTCTAATTTATGAACTCAACGTTATTAGCTATTATTTTAATGATTAGATTTATTAAAATTCAATTAAGCGCCATCATCTCAATCACTTTTTTTGAAATAAAACACAGTGTTGTAATAAATAAACAGAGTAATTAAAAGAATACATCTATAATTTTATATTTTTAAGAACATTACTAATATAATGGCATTTAGAACAATAGAGGCGGTAATAGCTCCAGGCAATCTTCATTTTGTCGGCGATGGTTTTAGGGTTCATGGAATCCTCGGTAGAGAAGAGCCTCTTACTATGAAACGTATGAGCCCTTTTCTATTAATGGACTATGGCCCAACGCATTACTTCCCGCCAAATAATGGAGCCCCAAGAGGTGTTGGATCTCATCCCCATAGGGGAATTGAGACAGTAACCATTGCCTACAAAGGAAAGGTTGAGCATCATGATAGTAGCGGCGGTGGCGGAATTATTGGAGAAGGAGATGTTCAGTGGATGACCTCAGGCTCTGGCATTCTCCATAAGGAGTATCACGAGAAAAATTTTGGTAAAAAAGGCGGTGAAATGCAGATGGTTCAACTCTGGGTTAACCTACCCGCTAAAGATAAAATGACAACCCCTAAATATCAAAATCTTAACAAGAATGACCTCACTAAAGTAGAGCTAGAAAATAACGTAGGATCAATTGACATTATTGCTGGAGAATTTGAAAAAGATAAAGGTCCTGCTTCTACCTTTAGCCCCTTAAGTCTTTTTAATGTTCATCTTAATAAAGGCAAAGGAACTAGCTTTAGTTTTGATAAAAATCACAATACTGGCCTCTTAGTTATTAAAGGTAGTATCACCATTAACAATATTGAAAAAGCGCCTGTGAACCACTTTGTACTTTTTGAAAATGATGGAAAAGAGTTCACAGTTAGAGCAGATGAGGATACAACTATTCTTGTTCTAAGCGGTGAGCCTTTAGATGAGCCTATTGCCTCATATGGACCATTCGTTATGAATACCAATGAAGAGATAAAGCAAACAATTAGTGACTTTAATAGCGGTATGTTTGGCTACTTAGACTAACTGTATATTATTTTAAATCTGCAGATGCTTCTAGAGCTGGATATTTAAATCCCAGTGTAACTCCTCTTGCTATTGAAAATATAATTAAGGATCCCCAAAGTCCATGATTACCATAAATAGGCAACAAAATGGCTAATGCAATCAAATACACGCAAAAAGAAATAAACATCATATTGCGCATATCAGCCGTTCGAGTAGCTCCTATAAAGATACCATCTAACATCCACGCGGCAACTCCTGCTAAAGGTGCAGCAACCATCCAAGGCAAATATTCATAACTAACAGTCCTTACATCCTCTGCAGTTGTCATGATGTTAATAATACTATTACCAAAAACAAAAAATGAAAGCGCCATTAGAATCACTGTTCCAAGACCCCACTGACTTGTCATCACTACTGCTCTTCGAAAAAGAAGTCTATTCTTAGCGCCAAGAGCTTGACCTACAAGAGTCTCTGCGGCAAAGGCAAACCCATCAAGAGCGTGAACAGTAATGCTTAAAAATTGAATTAATATCTGGTTAGCAGCAAGCGTCGCATCATTAAAACTTGAGCCTAAAAACAAAAAGCTAACAAAACCAATCTCTAGCAAAATTGAGCGAATCATTATGTCACCATTTACTTTGGCCATCTGCATTAGGCGAACTCTATCAAATATCTGAGTCCAATTCTTCCAGTAGCTGTTATTGAAACCCTCTCTTACAAGCCATAGACCAAATATAAAGCCTGACCATTCGGCTATCAGAGTTGCAATAGCAACCCCTTCAACGCCCCATCCAAGCTTTAAAACAAATACTAAATCCAATACAATATTAATTCCATTTAGTACCAGCTGGAGCAGGAGAACTGCACGAGTTTTCTCTTTAGCAATAAGCCATCCAGTAATTCCAAAAAGAGCAATAGCAGCAGGTGCACTATAAACTCTAATCTGTAGATATTTTTGAGCTAAATCTTCTACCTCGATAGAGGCTGGAGATAGTTGGAGAGCTCCTAAAAATACAGGTACCTGAGTAACAATTAGTATCAAGCCAGCCACAACTCCAATAATGATTCCTCTCACCAGTAAAGCAGAAGTTTCAGATTTTTCGCCAGAGCCAATTGCCTGTGCAGTTAGGCCTGTTGTGCCCATTCGCAAGAAACCAAATAGCCAGTAAATTGCAGTGATAATGATTGCGCCAATTCCAACAGCACCAATAGGAACAGCTAAGCCTAATTGCCCTACAACTGCAGTATCTACTGCGCCTAAAATTGGGATCGTAGCGTTAGCTAATACTATTGGAATAGCCACACCTAAAACTCTCTTATGAGAAAGGCCTATAGAGTTAGTTTGCATTTTTAAAGCTTAATTGATGCCGCTAAAGGGCGTTACTTTTAGATGTTTGATTAAAGAGCTTAAAGCGCCAATACAGTATAAATGCAAGAAAAGCATATACTAGTTTAGCAATTGAAAAGACTACTGGAGTGCTTACAAATCTTGCAAGCCAGTTATAACCTTTGGTGTTACTCCACACATAGATAAATGCTTCAACGCCTTTAATTTCACTGCCATCTGGAAATTCTACATAAAGGGCTTTTAAGTATTTATCACCCTTCTGACTGCAATTTTCATATTCTAGCTGTGAGCGTTTTTTATAGTGCTTAATTTCAAAATTGCAGATACTACACTCTTCATTAAATAAAACCTTACCTGATGATTCAGTTTTCATACAATTCTTTTGGATAGATATATAAACATCATTATACAAGTCAGAATGATAATGTTAATTATGTATTAGTCTTTAAAAGTAGAATTAATAATAAATAAATATATAGTGTTTAGTCTCATAGTAAACTAAACTACTATTATGAAAAAAATTTTACTACTTTTATTAATAACTATTGGGTTAGTTGGTATTTATATTAACTATAACTTGGCTGATGAAAAAGCTGCTGTTGCGGCAGAGAAAGCCGCAATACTCGATGAAGAGTTTGCTGCAGAACTTTCCTCTCAAGAAATGATGGCTGAAATAGAAACAGAAATGGCAAGACAAGCCTCACTTGATACCTTCCTCCAAAAACTAGCAGATGAAAAAGCTGCTGCTGCGTCGACTGCTGTCTATCAATCTAAACGTGCAAATGATGCAAGGATTGCTGCGCTTATAGCAGAACTATCTCTTGAGCAAGAGTTAGCTACATTTGAAGCAAAGCTTGCTGCAGAACTTGCCTCTCAAGAAATGATGGCTGAAATAGAAACAGAAATGGCAAGACAAGCCTCACTTGATGCCTTTCAACAAAAGCTAGCGGATGATAAGGCTGCTGCTGCTGCGTCGACTGCTGCCTACCAAGCGAAACTTGTCTCGGAAGCTATAGATAGAGAAATCGATGAATTCGAAGCTCTATTAATGGAAGAGCTTTTAGAAGAATCAACTGGGGTAGAGATAACAATAACTGGGGAAAGTCATAACTTATGTAAATCCACTTTAGGTTTATCAGAAAATAATATTCAATTATTTAAAAAAGCACTCTCAGGAAAGTATTTATTTAGTACCGGACCTCAAGGAGAGAATGGTACGGAGTTCTCAAGTACTAGATGGGATAATTATATTTCTTGTATTAGCTCTTTAAATAATGAACTTTAGATCATAAAAATTACTTACTAAATTTTCCATAAAGATAGCCAATGATTGCTGCAAAAATAGCAAAAGGTATCGATACCATAAGCCAAATCTTCAAGGTTGATATACTTGGCCCACCAGCAAAATCACGCATAGTATATGAGGTTGAAACAAAAAGGCTCCACGCTGAAAGTAACCTTGCATAGTAAACCTCTTTCTTACCGGACTTTATTTTCGGCTTTACAATTCTAAAAAACAAGTAGCCAAAACCAACTGCAACAATTTGGATAAAAATAATATTTGAAACTTCCATTTTAAAACTCCGAAAATTAAATACTTAAACTAATTAATACTTACTTAAGATTACATATAGGACACTTTGAGTCTTTGCCAATTTTAACCTTTCTAAAACTTAAATCCAATCCGTCAACTAATAGAAGTGTTCCACATAGCTCATCCCCTAAGCTCAATATAACCTTGATAGCTTGTAAGGCCTGAATAGTTCCAATAAGTCCAGCTACTGGCGCTAAGACACCATTTTGAACGCAACTTTCATTATCATCTCCATCTTCAGAGTAGAGGCACTGGTAACAAGGCTGATTTTTTTCATAACCCTTAAAAACAGATACCTGTCCCTCAAAGCGAATTACCGCAGCTGAAACAAGAGGTTTTTTAAACTCAACACATGCTTTGTTAATTTCAAAGCGACTCTCAAAATTATCTGTTCCATCCAGAACAAGATCAACATCTTTAACTAATGAAGAAAGATTACCAGAATGAATCAATTCATTTGCAATCGTTACCTTGATCTCTGGATTGAGCGCAATTAACTTATCTTTAGCAGAATTTACCTTGTCTTCACCGATGTCTTTAGTTTGGTGAATAATTTGGCGCTGCAGGTTTGAAAGCTCAACCTGATCAAAATCAGCAATTATTATATGACCTACTCCCGCAGCTGCTAAATAAAGAGCTGTCGGAGATCCAAGACCACCCATCCCAATAATTAGTATCGTAGAGTCCATAATTTTCTGCTGCCCCTCAATATCAATTTGAGGCAGCATAATTTGCTTGGAGTATCTTAATAGCTCTTGATCTTTCATTGATTTGTTACTTAAAGTACTTATTAATTTTTGGCAAAATTACCATTTGGCAGTATGGCTGATTAGCATTGTTATTAAAGTAATCTTGGTGATAAGCTTCTGCAGGATAGAAAACATCAAGCTCTGTAATTTCAGTGACTGCGCCTTTTATATTTCCAATAACTGAAGTTGCAACTTGCCTCTGTGAGTCATTAATATAAAAGATAGCTGAGCGATACTGAGTTCCTTTGTCTGCGCCCTGCTGATTAAGAGTCATTGGATTATGAGTTTCCACAAAAACCTCTAGTAAAGATTCATAGCTTACTACGCTCTCATCATAGTCAATTTTCAAGACTTCTGCGTGTCCAGTTTGGCCCGTACATATTGCCTCATAAGTCGGGTTTTTACTAGAGCCATTACAATAGCCACTTTTTAAGTCTATAACGCCATTAACGCGTTGAAAAATTGCTTCCACGCACCAAAAGCAACCTCCTGAAAGATAAGCTGTTTGCATATTTAATTGTTATTTATTAAAAGAATATAGTATATCTTATGATAGCAAAAGAATTTATAAATGACCTTCAAATCTGAGGTTTAATTGACTTAAAATATCATCAATGTGTGTTTTTCAAAATAAATCTCCGCACAAAATCCTATAACTACTTTAATATGTGCATTTGGGTGTCTATAATTCTTAACTAGTTATTTATCATAAAGGAGAGGTTTTGGAAGGGAACATCAATAAAAGTCATGGTAATGGCCTAGTATTAATTCTTTTAGCTCTCTCAATTTTAGCGTTAGTTTGGCTATTTACGCCTTTTATTGCCTACCTTTTCTTATCATTATTGATTTGCATATCAACTTATAGCAGCTTTTATAATCTATCTCAAAAATACTCAAAAAATCGTGCTGCTTTAATAATGACACTACTTGTTACTAC
>CAJQRX010000033.1 GCA_905612405.1 uncultured Candidatus Thioglobus sp. | reverse complement strand
AAGGTGTCTATGTCGTCTTTAATAACTGAAAGAGTGACTCATGTTCACCACTGGAATGATACATTATTTAGCTTTCGCACTACTCGTGACCCAGGCTATCGTTTCAAAAATGGCCATTTTACTATGATTGGCCTTCCGTCTGATGGTAAGCCATTGATGCGTGCTTATAGTATAGCTAGTGCTAATTATGAGAATGAGCTTGAGTTCTATAGTATTAAAGTACAAGATGGTGCTCTTACCTCTAAGCTGCAAAACCTCGCTGTAGGTGATGAAGTGCTCGTGGGCAAGAAGTCCACAGGAACACTAATTCCAGACAATATGCTTCCTGGACGCTACCTTTACTTACTTTGCACTGGAACAGGTTTAGCCCCATTTATGAGTATTATTAAAGATCCAGAAATTTACGATCAATTCGATAGAGTTATCTTAGCTCATGGAGTGCGTGAGGTTTCTGAGCTGGCCTACTCTGATTACATTGAAAATGTTTTGCCAAATGATGAATATATTGGTGAAATAGTTAAAGAGAAGCTAGTCTATTACCCTACAGTAACCCGTGAACCCTTTAAAAATAATGGTCGCCTTACTACCCTAATGAGTTGTGGCAAGTTGTTTTTAGATTTGAAGCAGCCTCAGCCCAACTTAGTAGACGATCGTTTTATGATTTGTGGAAGTCCTAGCATGCTTAAGGAGTTAGTAGATATGCTTGAGTCTAAGGGTTTCGTAGAAGCTCGTAATGTAGAACCTGGCCACTTCGTTATTGAGCGTGCTTTCGTTGAATCTTAAGTCCACTCTTTTTTAGGCCTAATATAAATATCAGTCTTGAAGTAAAATTTTTGCTTTTAAATGTTGCTAAAAAGCAAAAAAATATATTGTACAAGTCTTTCAAATATCCTATTTTTTGAAGTGTAACTTTCATAGTGAGCAAAAACTATAAACTATATTTAGTTTAAAATCACCAGCGATATGAACGAGAATTTTTTAATCCTAACTGGTATGGGCTACGCTTCTAAAGTAAAGGGAAGTCTGTTAGTTGATCAAATTGATGCTATCTTGCCTCAAACCCAGTGTAATCAATGTGACTTTCAAGGATGCAGACCATACGCTGAGGCTATAGCAAATGGTGATGCTGAAATTAACCAATGCCCACCAGGCGGACAAGAAGGAGCTGATGCCTTAGCAGAGCTTCTGGGTGTTGAGCCTCTACTTTTGAATGAAGAGCATGGCGAAACCAAGCCGAAACGAATTGCTTTAGTTGATGAAAAAGTCTGTATTGGCTGCACTCTATGTATTAAGGCATGTCCAGTGGATGCCTTTGTAGGATCATCAAAAGTAATGACCCAGGTTATTTCTGAGGAGTGTACAGGCTGTGATTTATGCTTACCAGTGTGTCCAGTAGATTGTATTGATATGATTGAAGTTAAGCCAGCTAATCCAATCCCTTTTATTAATTATTACCAATTTTATGAAGAATTGTATAAAAAACAAACTCAAGAAAAAAAACAAAGAGAGATAGCTAAAGGAAGGTTTGAGTTTCATGAAATGCGCGTAGAAAGAAATAAACAAGAAAGGTCAGATCTGTTGGAGGCAAGAATGATTGCTTTGAAAGAAAAAATGTCAAAAGATAAGGCTCAGAAAGAAAAAATTGATGCAGCAATGCGCCGAGTTAGTTCCTCGAAGGTAAATAATGAAGTTAAATGACTTTGATTTTGACTTACCAAAGTCATTAATCGCTCAATATCC
Organism: uncultured Candidatus Thioglobus sp.; assembly: GCA_905612405.1. Taxonomy (GTDB): domain Bacteria; phylum Pseudomonadota; class Gammaproteobacteria; order PS1; family Pseudothioglobaceae; genus Pseudothioglobus. The sequence continues at coordinate 8,712 of CAJQRX010000033.1, read as the reverse complement.
TAGTTCAAATAGAACTGATTCGAAACTTCTAGTTCTAAAAGATATATTTATTGACTCTACTTTTTCTCAATTAGGTGATTTTCTAAGGCCACATGACTTACTAGTTCTTAATGACACTAAAGTTATACCTGCTCGATTATTTGGCCATAAAGATTCTGGAGGTAAGGTTGAGGTTCTAGTGGAGCGATTGATTAGTGACCATGAAGCGTTAGTAATGATTAAGTCAAGTAGATCTCCAAAAATTGGAAGTTATGTAGTCCTGGAAAATAAAAGCCGCTTCAAGATATGTAATAAAAAAGATGGTATTTATAAGGTGGACTTTGAGTCTGATTCTATTCTAAAAGTACTTAATAAAATTGGACATATACCCTTACCACCATACATTAATAGAGATGACTCTAAAGAAGATCAGAGCAGATATCAGACAGTATATGCAAAAAATGATGGCGCAGTTGCTGCACCTACTGCAGGACTTCATTTTGATGAGATGTTGTTATCTAACCTAGAAAACCAAGGTATCAGTCATACATTTGTAACCCTTCATGTTGGAGCAGGAACTTTTCAGCCTGTTAAAGTTGAGGATATTGAGAGTCATAAAATGCACAGTGAATATTATGAAATTTCTTCTGAAACAATAGATAAGATTGAGCAAGCAAAGTCGCTTGGCGGGAGAATAATTGCTGTAGGTACTACTGCTGTTAGAACGTTAGAGTCCGCTACAGTAAACGGGAAGTTAAAAAACCAAAAGGAAGATACGGATATTTTTATCTATCCAGGATTTAAGTTTCAAATAGTAGATGCTATGATTACAAATTTTCATTTACCAAAATCTTCACTTCTGATGTTAGTGAGTGCTTTTATTGGCTATGAGGAAATGTTTGAGACTTATCGCCATGCAATTAAGGAGCAATATCGTTTTTTTAGCTATGGTGACGCAATGTTTTTGGAGAAAAAATCAGAGTGATTTAATAGAAAGATGTTTTGAAAGCAGAAAAATTAAGAAAGCTAAGATTGGTAAAATTAAAAAGCCTGTTTTAATTGAAGTTATCTCAGCAATAAGGCCTACAAATAATGGGCCAAGTAACATGCCTCCATATCCAAGCGTTGCAATACTTGCAATTGCAGTTCCCTGAGATATTTCTTTATCTTTACCAGCGCGAGAAAAAGCTAGAGGGATGATTACAGCAATACCAAGTCCTATAAGGCCAAAGCCAATCATTAATGGCACGAGTGACTCAAATGTTAATATAATTAAAGATCCTACTAAAGCAACTAATCCAGAATAGCGCGCTGTTTCAGAAGCGCCAAACTTTAATGCAATTTTGTCACCCATAAGTCTCATTACAAACATACAAATAGAAAAAACAGTAAATCCTATAGCTGCACCACCATTTGAAAGATCTGTGACACTTCTAAGAAAAATAGCGCTCCAATCCGCAACCATACCTTCTCCTAGTGAAGCAAAGAAAGTAATGAAGGCAACAGGAAGCAAAGCTCCTTTTGGAATTGAAATAAATGGAGCTTTACTGTCTTTTTCTTTCTTTTGGGAGTTAAAAGGAATGGTTACAACACTAAGCATAACTAAAAAAATTATAATTGAAGTAATTGTAAAATGCATTGGCATTCCAATTTTATAGTAAGCGGTTAATACTCCTGAACCTGCACCAAGGCCAGCGCCCAAGCTCCACATTGCATGAAAAGACGACATTAATGGGCGATTATTTTTACGTTCAACTTCTGCAGCCCAGGCATTCATGGCTACGTCATCACCCCCATGAATTGCTCCAAAAAAAATGATAGCTGGGATAAGTATCCATATTGAGTTTGCAAAAGCTATAAAGATAAGAGTAAGAGGTATTAATAGGCAAGTGGTTCTTTTTGTTACAGTTGACGCTCCATAACGATCTGAAGCTCTACCAAAGATTGAGAATGCGACGATAGCTGATAAACCTAGTAGAAATATTAATAAACCTAAAGCAGCAGGTGATAAGTTATGAAAATCTGAAATTTCTGGAATTCGAGATGCCCATGTCCCAAATACAACACCATTAATAGCAAAAATTATTGAAACTGCAAATCGACTGCTTCTAATTACTTTCATTTAATTGACTGAAAGTGAATGCATTTTTTTAGAGAGCTTCAAGTAAAGTTTGACCCATTAATGCTGGAGTTGGCGCAACACTTACTCCTGCATTTTCTAGTGCTTGAATTTTACTTTTGGCATCCCCAGATCCGCCACTTATTACTGCGCCTGCGTGGCCCATTCTTTTTCCTTTAGGGGCAGTGAGTCCAGCAATATATGAAATAACAGGTTTAGAAATATTTGACTTAATATACTCTGCAGCCTCTTCTTCAGCATTGCCACCAATCTCACCAACCATTACTATTGAATGCGTATCATCATCTTTTTCAAACAATTTAAGACAATCAATGAAGTTCATTCCTTGAACTGGGTCACCACCAATACCAATACAAGTGCTTTGACCAAGTCCTGCAAGTGTAGTTTGGTGAACCGCCTCATATGTCAATGTTCCTGAACGAGAGACAATACCAACAGAACCACTCTTGTGGATATTGCCAGGCATGATGCCAAGTTTGCATTCATCTGGAGTAATTAATCCTGGACAGTTTGGTCCAATTAACTTTGACTTACTGCCTGCAATAATGGCTTTAATTTTAATCATATCTTGTACAGGAATGCCTTCAGTTATGCATGCAATTACTGGCATTTCAGCTTCAATCGCCTCGACTATAGAGGCAAATGCAAACCTAGGTGGAACGTAAATCATGGTGGCATTAGCACCTGTTTCAGTCATAGCTTGTTCAACAGAATTGAAGACTGGTTTGTCCAAGTGAGTTTGTCCACCTTTACCTGGCGTTACGCCACCTACAAATTTTGTACCATATGCAATAGATTGTTCAGAATGAAAGGTACCTTGCTTGCCAGTAAAACCTTGACAAATTACTTTGGTTTCTTTGTTAATTAGTACACTCATTTGGCCATCTCCACAGCTTGTTTAGCAGCCTTAGTTAAGTCAGCCTCAGTAATAATATTAAAAACACTACTATTTAGAATTTGAAGGCCTGCTTGTGCATTTGTTCCTTCCAGTCTTACAACAATTGGAAGTGTTAATCCTACTTTTTCAATCGCTTGTAAAATTCCATTTGCTATAAGATCACAACGCACTATGCCTCCAAAAATGTTTACCAAAATAGATTTAACATTTTCTTCACTTTGAATTATTTCAAAAGCTTTTGCTACTCTATCAGCAGTTGTGCCTCCGCCTACATCCAAAAAGTTAGCTGGCGATCCACCATGATATTCTATTAAATCCATCGTTGCCATTGCTAATCCAGCACCATTAACCATGCAGCCCACAGAGCCATCTAGAGAGATATAATTTAATTGATGTTCGCTCGCACTTCTTTCTTTTTCATCTTCTTGCGCAATATCTCTTAGACCGGCAATTGATTCATTTCTATAGAGTGCATTATCATCAAAATCAATTTTACCATCAAGAGCCATGATCTCATTTTGACCAGTAATAATAAGTGGGTTTATTTCAATTAGGTTGGCATCATGCTCTGTGAAAATAGCATAAAGCCCAATAAGCGCCGATGTAAACTCATCATGAAGTGAAAAATCTAATCCAAGTCCTTTAGCTACATTGACACATTCCTCGATTGATAATTTACCTAGAGGATCAATTTGTTGCTTAATAATTTTATCAGGCGTTTCAGAGGCAACTTTTTCGATATCCATCCCTCCTTCTGTAGAAGCAAGAATTGTGATATTTTCTGTTGCACGATCAACAAGAAGGCCCAAGTACAACTCTTTAGAAATATCTTGACCAGCCTCAATAATGACTTCATTGATAGGCTGACCATTTGCATCAGTCTGTGGAGTAATTAAATTAGTACCTATTAATTTTTTACTGGCATCAACTGCATCCTGCACTTCACTGCATACAATAACACCTCCACCTTTTCCCCTACCTCCAGCATGAACTTGAGCTTTAACAACCCAAATTGAACCACCAAGTTTCTCACAAGCAGATTGAGTTTCGTTACTATTTGAAACAACAATAAACTCAGGAACCTTAATATTATTCTTCTTAAATAAGCCTTTTGCCTGGTATTCATGTATGTTCATAAAATTAAAATATTAGGGTTAAAATATGTCTAAGCGTATTTTAACATTCTTCGTTTGTTGGCTTTATTTCAAATTTTTAAATTATGAATATATTTCTTTTATACCTTATTAAAATATGCATTTATAAATCTATGCATTTTCCCTTAAAAACTTTAGGATTAAAACAATATGAATTACAGTACTAGCCAGTTTAAAAACGGTTTGAAATTGATTCTTGATGGTAATCCATGTTCAATTGTCAATAATGAAATTGTAAAGCCTGGTAAAGGACAGGCCTTTAATCGAGTTAAATTTAAAGATCTTATTACAGGCAAAACTCTTGAGAAGACATATAAATCAGGTGAGTCACTTGAGGGCGCTGATGTTATGGAGTTAGAAATGCAGTACCTTTATAGTGATGGTGAAAAATGGCATTTTATGGAGCCTGAATCATTTGAGCAATATGACTTAAGTGAAGAGTCAATGGGCAGTGCAATAGACTATTTAGTTGAGCAAGATATTTGTACTGTGACCTTGTGGAATAATAATCCAATTACAGTCGTTCCTCCAATTCAAGTTATATTAGAAGTGATTGATACAGATCCTGGTCTTAAAGGAGATACAGCTGGAACTGGTGGTAAACCAGCAACTTTAAATACAGGAGTTGTTGTTCAGGTTCCTTTGTTTGTTGGTATTGGAGATCAGGTCAAAGTTGATACTAGAACAAATGAGTATTCAGGTCGTGCCTAATATAGGCTGACATGTCCAAAGTAAAAAAAAATCTAGTTCATTATCAAGATTTGATCATAAAAATTAGAGAATTTTTTTATTCTCGTAAGGTCACTGAAGTAAAAACTCCTTCCCTTTTGTTCTCTCCCACAACCGATGTCTATATTGATAGTATTGAATTGAAAGTTAATCGTGATATCTCTATGTCAACTGACCTATATTTACACACATCCCCTGAGCTAGAAATGAAGCGACTTTTATCTAAAGGTAGTGGAGATATATTTCAAATTTGCCAAGTGTATAGAGACAATGAATATGGAAGTAATAATTTTAACGAATTTACAATGCTGGAGTTCTACCGTATTGATTTTGATATGCATTCTTTGATTGACGAGATTACAGACTTACTGAAAGTACTAGGGAAAACTGATGCTATAACTAAAATATCCTATGCACAAGCTTTTTCTGAGTATGGCAATATTGATATATTAGATGCTGATTTGCAAGACCTAAAGAAAATTGCAAATTCACTAGGTTTAAACTCAGATTATGACTGGGTTGAGGATCTTCAAACCCTTCTTTTTGTTCATCTCATTGAGCCAAAGATAAACCAAATACCTGTTTGTTTTATTTATGATTATCCTAAGGAGCAATCAGCACTTGCAAAAATTGAAGGCCCTATTGCTCATCGCTTTGAATTGTATCTAAATGGTCTTGAAGTTGCTAATGGTTATGAAGAAATTCAATCTGCTGATGAATATCGAGATCGATTTAATAATGAGTTATACAAAAGAGAAAAGATTTCAAAGAAACAGCCAATAGTTGATGAGGAATTTTTGAGAGATATGAAAATGGGCCTTCCACGATGTTCGGGCGTCGCTATTGGAATTGAAAGATTATTTTCTACAATAAGTTTATAATTATTGTATCGAATAGTAATGGTAACTTATAAAAAACTTTGGAAAATTTAGACAAACCTTTTTGGGAAAATAAAACTTTATCTCAGATGAGCTCTAAAGAGTGGGAGTCTCTTTGTGATGGATGTGGAAGATGCTGTTTGCATAAGCTTGAAGATGAGTATTCTGAAAAGATTTACTTTACAGATGTTGCTTGTCATTATTTAGATGAAGAGGAGTGCTCTTGCCCCCATTACGAGAACCGTCAGAAATATGTACCAGACTGCTTAAGTATTAAACCAGATTGGGGAAAAAAGTTTAATTGGCTTCCAAGTACATGCGCATATCGGCTACTATACGAAGGAAATGAGTTACCTATTTGGCATCCACTAATAAGTGGGGATAAAAATAGTGTTCATTTGGCAGGTATTTCTGTAAGAGGAAGAACGTATAGAGATAATGAGGTTTCAAAAGATCTTTTATTTGAACATATTATAAATTGGGTGGATTAAATGAAAAAATTAACCATATTAATATTCAGCTTACTTGTATTCACTAATGTATTTGCAAATGAATGGCCACATCTAAATATTTCAAAAGCAGAATTTGCAATAGAGATTATAGATAGAGAGCCCTTTAATATTGTTGAGGAGCTTGACAATTCTTTGGGTAAAATCTATTTTTTTACTAATATTCGTAATCTTCAGGGTACAAGTATTACGCATCGCTGGATATATAATAATAAAGTGATGGCTGATGTTGTTTTTGATATTAAAGGTCCTCGTTGGAGGGTCTGGTCATCAAAAAACCTTTGGCATACCTGGACAGGAAAATGGATGGTCAAAGTACTTACTTCTGAAAATGAAGTGCTTTATAAAAAAGAATTTAACTACAAAAACAAATAATGAATAAAGTTGTATTAGCATACTCGGGTGGATTAGATACTAGCATTATTGCTAAATGGTTGCAAGAAACATATGATTGTGAAGTAGTAACCTTTACAGCAGATATTGGTCAGGGTGAAGAAGTTGAGCCCGCTCGACTTAAAGCTGAGGCAATGGGAATAAAAGAAATTTATGTTGAAGATTTGCGAGAAGAATTTGCACGTGATTTTGTTTTCCCAATGTTTCGAGCAAATGCAATTTATGAAGGGGAATATCTTTTAGGCACTTCTATTGCTAGACCTTTGATCTCTAAGCGTCTGGTTGAAATTGCAAAAGAGGTTGGTGCAGATGCAATTTCCCATGGAGCAACTGGAAAAGGCAATGATCAGGTAAGGTTTGAGCTAAGTGCATATGCTATGAATGCTGAAATTAAAATCATCGCACCTTGGCGTGAATGGGAGCTGTCTTCTCGTGAGAGCTTAATGAAATATGCTGAAGAGCACAACATTGAAGTAGACTATAAAAAACAATCAAAGAAATCACCGTATTCAATGGATGCTAACCTGCTTCATATTTCTTATGAGGGAGACTTGCTAGAGGATCCATGGCAGGAGGCAGAGGACGAAATGTGGCGTTGGACAGTTTCACCTGAAGATGCTCCAGATCGCGCCGAATATATTGAGATAACTTATGAGAAAGGTGACATCATTGCTATTAATGGTGAGTTAATGTCGCCAGCTCAAGTCATGGAAAAATTGAACCAACTTGGTGGCGCCCATGGAATCGGTAGGCTAGATATTGTAGAGAATCGTTTTGTAGGCATGAAGTCTCGCGGATGTTATGAAACCCCTGCTGGCACGATTATGCTAAGAGCTCATCGCGCTATTGAGTCACTTACTTTAGATCGAGAGGCCGCTCATCTTAAAGATGAGTTAATGCCGAAGTATGCCAAGCTTATTTATAATGGTTTTTGGTTTGCACCAGAGCGTGAAATGCTGCAAGCAGCAATTGATGCCTCGCAAGAAAATGTTAGTGGCATAGTTAGGCTGAAGCTATATAAAGGCAATACTTCAGTGGTTGGCCGTAAATCAGATAATAGCTTGTTTAGTGAAAAAATTGCAACCTTTGAAGATGATGGCGGTGCATATAATCAGAAAGATGCTGAGGGTTTTATCAAGCTAAACGCTCTTCGATTGAGATTAAAGTCACTGCAATAGTGATAAAAATTGGCATCCTGTCAGATACTCATGGAACAATCCATCCAGGAGTAATAAATCTTATGAATGATTGTGATTTTGTCATTCATGCAGGAGATATCGTAGATGAGAGTTCTTTAAATGTATTAAACCCAAAACAAAAAATGATTGCAGTGAGAGGCAACAATGATCAGCATATATCTTCTTTTGGTGAGGTTGAATTAGTAGAGTTTCCTGGAGGCAATATAGCAATAGAGCATGGGCATTTGCATGGACATGTTCAGCCAAGCCATGATTCTTTGAGGGCGACTTATCCAGATTCAAAAGTCATTATATATGGACATACCCACAAACAGGTTATTGATAAACAGCAAGCACCTTGGGTTATAAACCCAGGTTCTGCCGGAAAGATCCGAAATTATGGTGCTGCGAGATGTCTAACGCTGACTATTGAAAATCAAAAAGAGTGGAATATTGAGCAGCACATCTATGATGATATTTTTTAATCTAACTTACCACCTTCAATGATTTCATCAGCAGTTGCATCACGAATTGATAAAATCTCTACATAAAAAATAATATCTTTACCGGCAAGAGGGTGATTACCATCGATTGTTAGTTTTCCATCTTCGATACTTGAGACTATAAAATCTTTAGTACCGCCTGTATCATTTTGCATAGTAACAGATGCTCCGATAAACCTATATTCTGGTGGAACATTATTGATATCATCTGTAAAAAGTAATTCATCTGCTTTTTTTCCAAAAGCATCTTCTGCTTTTAGTAAGATTTCTACTTCATCACCAATACATTTGCCTTCAAGCTCTTTAGTTACTTGATTGAATAATAATGAGTTATCTCCTTGAACATAACCT
>CAJQRX010000032.1 GCA_905612405.1 uncultured Candidatus Thioglobus sp. | reverse complement strand
TAGCGATAATCGCTACTGCAGTTGTCCTAACGGCATCAATTGCACAAGCTGAAATTAAGCCTGCTGTAGTTTATGATACTGCTGGTAAAAATGATAAATCTTTTAATGAAGCAGTATTTAACGGTATTACAAAATTCATGAATGATACTGGTATTGCTGTTACTGAGCTTGAGCCAACTAATGAAGCTATGATGGAACAAAGCCTTAAGAAGTTTGCACAGCGTGGCTATAGCCCAGTTGTTGCTGTAGGTTTTACTATGGCGAATGCAGTTGCTGCAGCTGCTGCAGAGTATCCTGATACGCAATTCACTATTATTGATGGTGTTGTAGATGCTCCAAACGTTCAAAATGTTGTATTTAAAGAGCATGAAGGATCTTTCCTAGTTGGTGTTATGGCTGCTATGGCTTCAAGTACTGGAACTGTAGGTTTTGTTGGTGGAATGGATATTCCATTAATTAGCCGTTTTGAGTGTGGTTACAAACAAGGTGTTGCACATCAAGATAGTTCTATGAATGTTCTAGCTCAAATGACTGGTTCAACTCCTGCTGCATGGGGTAACCCATCTAAGGGTGGCGAAATTACTCGTAACCAAGTTGAAAATGGTGCTGACGTAGTATTTGCTGCTGCTGGTGGAACTGGAATGGGTGTTTACCAAACTGCTGCTGATATGGGTGTTTTGGCAATTGGTGTAGACTCTAACCAAAACTATATCCAGCCTGGAACAATGCTAACTTCTATGTATAAGAAAGTTGGACTTGCTGCTTACCAAAGTTTTGAAGCTGCTATGAATGGAACTTGGTCTGCTGGTTTCACTGTTAATGGTGTTGCAGAAGACGGTGTTGGTGCTGCTATGGATGAGTACAATGCTGATTTAGTTTCTGCGGAAATGATGGCTAGTGTTGAAGCTGCAAGAGCTGGAATTGTTGATGGCTCTATCGTAGTTCATGACTACATGAGTGATAATACCTGCCCTTTATAATAAGCAGTTTTTATCCCTGAAAACATCCGGCTTTAGGGCCGGATGTTTTTTTTTAACTTTTAATATATAGTTTTTTAATAAAACTATATATTAAAGTTTGAAATTCATATAACTATAATAAAAGATAACTCTTGGTTTAAAAAATTATGTCTGAATCAAAAATTGCAAAAAAATTAATGTCTGAATCAAAAATTGCAATTGAACTTATAAATGTAGACAAGCACTTTGGTGCTGTCCATGCAAATGATAAGGTCAACTTGAGCGTCGAGTCTGGAACAATACACGGTATTGTTGGAGAAAATGGTGCGGGCAAATCAACTTTGATGAGTATTCTTTATGGCTTTTATCAGGCTGATTCTGGGCAAATTAAAGTTTTTGATAAGGACTTTAGAGCAACCAGCTCACGCCAATCAATCGAAGCTGGTATTGGCATGGTTCACCAGCACTTCATGCTAGTAGATAATTTTACCGTTCTAGAAAATGTCATACTTGGAAGTGAGGGTGGCGCATTAATTTCACAAAGCCTAGCAAAAGCAAGAATAGAGCTAACAAGACTCGCTAAAGAATACGGTCTAGAAGTTGAGTTAGATATCGCTGTAGAAGAGCTTTCTGTTGGAATGCAGCAACGCGTTGAAATACTAAAGGGCCTTTATAAAGGCGCGAGGGTTTTAATACTTGATGAGCCCACGGGAGTTCTAACTCCACAAGAGTCTGATGAATTATTTCGAATTTTTGACGCGCTTAAAAAACAAGGCGTTACTATTATATTAATAACGCATAAGCTTCGTGAAATTATGAACATTACGGATCATGTGTCTGTAATGCGCGCAGGCAAAATGGTTGCTCATAGAGAAACAAGTAAAACTAATCCTGAAGAACTAGCAGAACTAATGATTGGCAGAAAGGTTCTTCTTAATATTGAAAAATCTAAAGCAAAAAGTGGTAAAGCCCTTTTAACAGCAAAAAATCTTGAAATATATAATGAACAAGGCCTAAAGCGGGTAACAGAAGTTAGCTTTCAAGCTCACTCTGGTGAAATTCTTGGTATTGCAGGTGTTACTGGAAATGGTCAAGGCTCACTCCTAAAAGCTCTAGCTGGAATACTTCCATTGTCCAAAGGTAGTATTAAAATAATGGGTAAAACTATTACTCCAGAATCCCATCTTAATCCAAAACAATTACGAGAACTTGGTGTCGCCCATGTCCCTGAAGATCGACAAAAAATGGGAATGATTGCCGATTTTAGTGCAAGTGAAACAGCGCTCTTGGGTTACCATAATGACAAAGAAATTAACCAAGGCGTTTGGTTAAAAAGATCATCAGTTAAAGCAAACTGTGAATCTCTGATGCAAGCGTTTGATGTTCGTCCAAATAATCCAAACTTAATGTCATCAAACTTTTCAGGAGGCAATCAGCAGAAACTTATTTTAGCGAGAGAATTTGAGCGTGATCCAGAAGTTTTAATTATTGGTCAGCCTACTCGTGGAGTAGATATTGGTGCAATAGAATTTATTAGGAAGAGAATAATAGAAATGAGAGATGCTGGAAAGGCTATTATTTTAATTTCTGTTGAACTTGAAGAAATTATGTCACTTAGTGACCGAATCATAGTTATGTGTGATGGTGAAATTACTGGTACAGTAGATGCTAAAGATGCCAATGAAGCGACTCTTGGAATGATGATGGCTAATGCCCTTCAACCTCAAGATGAACCAAAAGGAGCGAAGCTATGACTCGTGATAAAAGGTTATCTTGGATAAATGGTTTATTGCTTCCTCTCTTTAATGTTTTAACAGCATTTATTGCTACTGGAATTGTATTTCTATTTATCGGAGTTGATCCAATAGAAGCTACAAAAATATTACTCTATGGTGCTCTTGGATATGACGAAGGACTTGGGTACACACTCTATTACGCAACAAACTTTGTCTTTACTGGTTTGGCGGTAGCTGTTGCATTCCATGCAGGTTTATTTAATATTGGTGGAGAGGGCCAAGCCTATGTTGGTGGCCTTGGTATTGCTTTAGTTGCTTTATATATTAATCCTGCTATGAGCGCTTGGATTGTTATTCCGTTGGCCATCTCTGGTGGACTTTTATTTGGCGCTTTATGGGCAATCATCCCAGCTTATTTACAGGCATATCGAGGAAGTCATATTGTTATAACGACTATTATGTTTAACTTCCTAGCCTCTGCTTTAATGGTTTATGTATTAGTAAATATTCTTCGTGAAGTTGGAGAAATGTCACCAGAGAGTGGGGACTTTATAAAAGTCTCTTGGCTTCCATTTGTACATGATATTTTCGCAAGCTTTGGTTATAAAATTGCAAGGTCGCCACTTAATTTATCCATCCTTGTGGCTTTATTTTTCTCAGCAGCAGTCTGGTTCTTCTTATGGCATACTCGCTGGGGTTTTGCCATTCGAGCTGCAGGAAAAAGTAATGAGGCTGCCATCTATAGTGGTATTAATCCAAAAAAGATTATTGTTGTAACAATGTGCATCTCAGGAGCCTTAGCTGGATTAGTTGGGATAAACGAACTCATGGGTGTTCAGCACCGTTTATTTTTAAATTTTAATTATGGTTATGGCTTTGGTGGAATTGCAGTTGCGCTAATGGGCAGGAATCATCCTATTGGAATTCTTATTGCGGCATTTTTATTTGGCATACTTTATCAGGGTGGTGCAGAATTAGATTTTGAATTACAAAACGTTTCAAGAGATATAGTTGTAGTTATGCAAGGTCTAGTTATTTTATTTTGTGGTGGCTTGGAATATTTATATAGGCCTGTTTTAATTCGTTTTTTAGCGCCAATTAAGGAGTCCAAATGAGTGATTTCTTTTTAACTGCTGTACTCACATTAGATGCCTCAGTAAGAGTTTGTGTGCCTCTTATTTTTGCCGCTATGGCGGGTTTATTTGCCGAGCGATCTGGAGTAGTCGATATTGGTCTTGAAGGAAAACTCCTGATGTCAGCTTTTGTTGCAGCAAGTGCAGCTTCTGTATTTGGCTCACCATGGCTTGGATTAATTGCAGGAATGTTCGCATCTTCTGTACTAGCTATGATTCATGGCTTTGCTTCGATAACGTATAAAGGAAATCAAATTGTTAGTGGAGTTGCTATAAATATCTTAGCATCAGGACTGACTATGATTTTGACTTTAGCTTGGTTTAAAAGAGGCGGAATTACACCAACTCTTCAAGGAGATGAAAGATTCCTTTCTATTACCCTCCCTGGTGTTGATTTTATTGATCACATTCCATTCTTAGGGGTTATTTATAGAGAACTCATTAGTGGTCATAATATCTTAGTCTATTTAGCTTTTGCAATTGTGCCAGTAGTTTGGTGGATTGTATTCCGAACTCGTTTTGGCCTTCAATTAAGGGCTGTTGGAGAAAATCCTAAGGCGGTTGATACTGCCGGACTATCAGTTGAAGGACTTCGTTACAAAGCCTTACTAATTGGAGGAATCTTATGTGGCATTGGTGGCGCTTATCTTTCAACAGCATATAATGCTCAATTCACTAAAGAAATGACTGCTGGAGGAGGATTTATTGCCTTAGCAGCCTTAATTTTTGGCAAGTGGCATCCTTATAGAGTTTTGGCGGCTTGCTTCTTGTTTGCATTTTTGCAGGCTTTAGCTATTCGACTGCAAGGCGTAATCATTCCTGGAATTGGTGAAATTCCTGTTCAGTTAATTGATGCGACGCCTTACATTTTAACTATTATTTTACTTGCAGGATTTATTGGAAAAGCGGTCCCTCCAAAAGCATCCGCACAGCCATATATTAAGGAATTATAAAGATGAGTGAAGAAAATCATATTAAAGCCACAAGAGAAGCTATGAGTAAGGCCTATGTACCCTATTCTAATTACCCAGTAGGCGTTTTAATTGTTACAGATAATGGAAATACATATACTGGTTGTAATGTTGAAAATGCAAGCTACCCTCTTGGAAACTGTGCTGAAGCTTCTGCGATTGCATCAATGGTAATGGGCGGAGAAAAGAAGATTAAACATATTTATGTAATGACTAAAAATGATGAAGGCGGCATACCCTGTGGTGGCTGTAGGCAACGTATAAGAGAATTTTCTGATTCAAATACAGAGGTTTTTATGTGCTCTAAAGATGGTGTTCAGGGTCGCGTTAATATTTCTGAATTATTACCTAATTCTTTTGGGCCGGAGCATCTGTAATGAGTCAAGTTGATGATTGTGTTGGCATTATAAATCAGGTAATTAGTAGCTTTAAGCCAGAAGTTGGGCTTATACTTGGATCTGGTTTAGGTCAGTTTTGTGATAATATCAAAACTATAGCTAGTATAGATTTTGGCTCACTTCCAGGTTTTCCTATTGCCGGTGTTGGCGGCCATGCTGGAAGGCTTTTATTTGGTCAAGTTGAAGATACCAATGTCGTTGTGATGCAAGGTCGAGCTCATTATTATGAGAATGGAAGAGCAGATATAATGGCTGTTGCCATTCAAACGCTTAGCGCAATAGGATGCAAAAGCTTAGTATTAACTAATGCTGCTGGAAGTTTAGTTAAAGAAGCGTCACCAGGAAGTGTTATGCTTATAACAGATCATATTAATATGACGGGAGTTTCCCCCTTGTTTGGAGCTGAAAGTAATAAACGCTTTGTAGATATGAGTGATGCCTACAACCCCAAACTAAATAATGATATGCGCTCTTCAGCTAAGATAAATAATATCACCCTACATGAGGGAGTTTATGCATGGTTTAGTGGGCCACAATTTGAAACTCCTGCTGAAATTAAAGCTGTAAAAACCTTGGGAGCAGATGCTGTAGGAATGTCTACAGTTCCTGAAGTTATTTTAGCTCGCCATCAAGAGCTTCCACTTTGCGCTCTCTCAGTTATTACAAATTATGCAGCTGGAATGAGTGAAACAAAATTAAGTCACGAGCAGACAATTGCTTTTGCAAGTAAAGCTGCAGATACTGTTGAAAAAGTTTTAATTTCATATCTAAAAAGTCAGTAAATTCAATAAAGAGTCTGAAAATGAAGATAAATAAAAATATTACTAAAACTCAAGTGCCTCAAGAAGATAACAAAGTCATTTCTTATCCTAACTTAGCTGACTTGGAAAGCCTAAATGAAAATTCTAGTGTTATTAGAAATCCAGGAACGGACTTTAAACTTGATAAAATTTCAAATATAGTGATTAATAAAAGCGCTGTTGAAAGGCGCTGTTCTAATTACGGAACAAGGCGCAGTATAAAAAAAGACAAACAGGCTGCATGGCTTCTCAAAGCTATCACCTTAATGGACCTAACTACTCTTTCTGGAGATGACACAGACGCCCGGGTTAGGCGTCTTTGTAGTAAAGCAAAGCAACCTATTAGCAACAAGCTTGAAAAAATACTAGGCGTTGAATCTTTAAATTTAAGCGTTGCTGCTGTTTGCGTATACCATGATATGCTTACCTCAGCTAAAAAAGCATTGAATCATTCAGAGGTAAATTTAGCTGCAGTGTCCACGGGATTTCCAGCAGGCCTCTCCCCTCTTCCATTAAGACTTCAAGAAATTGAGTATTCAGTAGATTCTGGCGCTAATGAAATTGATATAGTTATAAGTCGCCGGCATGTCTTAGAAGGAAACTGGGAAGAACTTTATAAAGAAGTAAAAATGTTTCGCGAAAAGTGTGGTGGTGCCCATATGAAGACTATTTTAGCTACGGGTGAACTTGGAAATCTTAGTAATATTGCTAAAGCTTCTCAGGTTTGTATGATGGCTGGGGCTGACTTTATAAAAACATCGACTGGTAAAGAGCCTACTAATGCAACCCTTCCAGTAAGCTTAGTTATGGTTCGAATGATACGTAATTTTTACAATGAAACAGGTATTCGAATTGGTTTTAAAGCTGCAGGAGGAATTAGTGATACTAAAACTGCACTTTTATATATGACAATGATCCAAGAAGAGCTTGGTCGCAGATGGTTAGAGCCTGATTTATTTCGCTTTGGAGCTTCTAGCTTACTTGGAGATATTGAACGCCAATTAGATCACTTCTCTAGTGGTTATTACTCAGCATCTTATAGACATCCATTAGCATAGGAATTAATAATGACACTTTTAAAATCATTCGAAAATCTAGACTATAGTGAAGCTCTCGAAAGTAGTAAAGAGGCGTATGACTGGTTAGAACTTAATGATCGGCGCTTTGGTCAGCTTATTAATGGTAAATTTATATCTAGTAAAAACTCTAACTTAATTGCCAGTTTAAATCCCTCAAACGGTGAATTACTAGCCAATATTGAAATTGCAAGCTCTGAACAACTAGATTTAGCAGTAGAGGCGGCTAGAAAAGCACAACCATCATGGGAGTTACTTGGAGGTCATGGTAGAGCTAAAATTCTCTATGCATTAGCGAGATTACTACAAAAACATTCAAGATTAATATCTGTACTTGAGACGCTTGATAATGGAAAACCTATTCGTGAAAGTCGTGATATTGATATACCTCTTGCAATAAGGCATTTTTATCATCATGCTGGCTGGGCGCAACTTCAAGATAAACAGTTTTCTAGTTACCAGTCAATTGGCGTTGTTGCTCAGATTGTCCCATGGAACTTTCCACTATTAATGCTATCTTGGAAAATTGCCCCAGCTCTTGCTATGGGCAATACTATTGTTTTTAAAGCCGCAGAACAAACTCCAATTACAGCAATGTTTTTTGCGCACTTATGTGAACAGGCAGGAATTCCACCTGGCGTTGTTAATATGATCAATGGTGATGGAAATATTGGTGCTGAACTTGCAGCGCATAAAGGCGTTGACAAGGTTGCATTTACTGGCTCAACTGCTGTTGGCCAATCCATCAGAAAAAGTACAGCTGGTCAAGGTAAAAAACTTACACTTGAACTTGGCGGAAAATCTGCATTTATTGTGTTTGAAGATGCAGATCTTGATGCTGCAGTCGAAGGCTTAGTCGATTCAATTTGGTTTAACCAAGGAGAGGTTTGCTGTGCAGGATCAAGATTATTAGTTCAAACTGAAGTTGCCGAAGACTTACACCTAAGAATTAAAGAAAGAATTAAACAATTGCGCCTAGGCTCTCCTCTTGATAAGTCAATAGACTTAGGCAGTTTAGTGAGTAAGACTCAGTTTAATAGAGTCAGTGAAATGGTCAAAGATGGTTTAAAGCATGGTGGAGAAATTTATCAGGCGTGTGATATTGAGTCAGAAGGTAACCTCTATCCACCCACTTTAATTACAAATATTGACTCTAGCCATCCTTTAGCTCAAGAAGAAATTTTTGGACCTGTTTTAGTCTCAATGACTTTCCGAACTCAATCTGAGGCAGTTGAGTTAGCCAATAATAGTCGATATGGATTGGCTGCAAGTATTTGGAGTGAAAATATTAATCGCACAATGGATGTGGCACCTAAAATTAAAGCTGGTGTTGTATGGATTAATTGTCACAACCAGTTTGATGCGTCATGCGGTTTTGGTGGTGTCAAGGAATCTGGATTTGGTCGTGAAGGTGGCAAGGAAGGTCTTTATGAATATCTTAAACCTAATGGTTTAAAGCCATCAAAGAAGACTGCTGCTGCTTTAATTACAGAAAATCCTAAAAATGATGTCATTGATCGAACATTAAAATTTTATATTGGCGGGAAGCAGGTAAGACCAGATGGTGGACACAGTATTGCTACTTTTAATGCTGATGGAAGTCATGCAGCTTTCGTAGGCGCTGGCAACAGAAAGGATATTAGGAATGCTGTAAGTGCAGCATCAAAAGCAGCAACTTGGAGCTCTCAAAGTGGTCATGGCAGAGCTCAAATTATTTATTTTCTTGCAGAGAATTTATCAGTGCGTGAGTCTGAATGGATACAACGACTTGTTACTCTTTGCGGAGTTACTAACAAACAAGCTAAAGCTGAATTTGATGAGAGCATCAGTCGCCTCTTTAGTTATGCTGCCTGGGCAGATAAATATGATGGAGCAGTTCATAGTGCACCTTATAGGGGTATTACAATGGCGCTTCCAGAGCCTATAGGTATTCTTGCTCAGATTGCTCCTGAAGAATTGCCATTACTAACGTCAATCTCTTTAATCGCCCCAGCAATAGCTATGGGAAATCGAGTTATTTTAGTTCCTAGTGAACGATTTGCAAGTATTGCTTTGGAGTTAGTGCAAACAATTGAAACTTCAGATGTACCTGCTGGAGTTATAAATATAGTTAGCGGTAATAAGCGCGAGCTTGCTGAACAAATTGTTGGTCATGCAGAAGTCGATGGTACATGGTGCTGGGCAGATAAAGAGACTATTGCCTCTATTGAATCT
The DNA here is from genome assembly GCA_905612405.1 of uncultured Candidatus Thioglobus sp. Classification (GTDB taxonomy): domain Bacteria; phylum Pseudomonadota; class Gammaproteobacteria; order PS1; family Pseudothioglobaceae; genus Pseudothioglobus. The sequence goes on along the minus strand of CAJQRX010000032.1, from coordinate 2,815 downwards.
ATAAGCGCTATTGACTTAAAACGTTTATGGGTTCATGAAGATAATGATCGTGACTGGCTTAATCCTGAACAAGGTGAAAGTTTAGAATTCCTAAGGAACGCAACTGAAGTTAAAAATATTTGGACTCCATATGGTGACTAATTTATGAGCACATTGTTTCTTCCTCAAGAACTAATTAGAAAAAAACGTGATGGTCTTATACTAAGTGATCCTGAAATTGGATTTTTAGTTCAAGGAATTACTGACGGCAGTTTAACTGATGCCCAGTTAGGCGCTTTTGCAATGGCAGTTTTTAAATGCGGCATGACTATGGATGAGCGCGTTAGTTTAACCCAGCACATGATGCACTCAGGGGACACACTTCAGTGGCAAGATCTTAACTTAGATGGCCCAGTAGTTGATAAGCATTCAACTGGCGGCGTGGGAGATAAGATTAGTTTAATGCTAGCACCTATAGTTGCTGCTTGTGGAGGCTACGTGCCAATGATTTCTGGTCGCGGCCTGGGCCATACTGGCGGCACACTAGATAAACTCGAAAGTATTCCAGGATATAGTGGAATTCCTGATAATACAAAATTTAGATCGCTTGTTAAGGAAGTTGGCTGTGCCATTATTGGGCAAACAGCTAAACTTGCTCCAGCTGATCAGCGTTTTTATGCCACTAGAGACGTCACCGCAACAGTTGAGTCGATTGACCTTATTACTGCGTCAATTCTATCAAAAAAACTAGCCTCTGGACTTGATGCCCTTGTAATGGACATTAAAACTGGTAATGGAGCATTTGCTGCAAACTATTCAATGGCTCAAGAATTAGCCCAAAGTATAGCCAATGTATCAAGTAAATCGGGAGTGCCAACTAGCTGTTTAATTACAGACATGAGTCAGGTTCTTGGTCATAGCGTAGGTAATGCAATCGAAGTCAAAGAGTGTATAAATTTTTTAATCAAACCTGAAAATGCTAACCTTAGACTAGTTGAGCTAACAATTGAATTAGCAGCTCATATGTTGCAGCTAAGTGGCATTGAAAGTGACCTTGAGGCTGCTCGACTAAAATCTCAAGAAGCACTAACATCTGGCAAAGCAGCAGCAATATTTGAACAAATGATTTCTGCTCTTGGCGGTCCAAGTGATTTACTAGAAAAGTCTCATAAATACTTAGTCCCTATGCCAATTATTAGGCCTATAGTATCAAACTCTTCTGGATATGTTTCAGAAATGGATGTTCGCGCTATTGGCCTTAGTATGATTCATTTAAAAGCTGGCAGAACAAGATCTAGTGACCCAATAGATCATGGTGTTGGATTAAGTGACATTGTTGAAATTGGTCAATGGATTGACAAAGGTGAGGCGCTTGCAATAGCGCATACACGAGACACAGATCAATTAAATTATCTCCAAGAAACTATTCCTGAAGTTATTTCATTAGGAAGTAAACGTATAGAGCCGCCAACCTTAATCCATGAAATACTAAGTTCAAATTAGAAGGTATATATGAAAAGATCAATTATTTTAGTTTTAGATTCTTTAGGTTTAGGCTCAACTGCGGACTCTCATCTTTATGGTGATACAGGATCGGACACTTTAGGTCATATTATTGAGTCTTGTGATTCTAATAATGCTAATAATTCTGAGCGAAATGGCCCCCTACTTATTCCCAATTTGATTCGATGGGGCTTGGGAGAGGCTGCAATTGCAAGCCGAAAAAAAACACTACCAATTTCCCGAGTTGAGCCTCAGGGCGCTTTTGGTTATGCGAAAGAAGTTAGCGCAGGCAAGGATACTCCAAGTGGTCATTGGGAAATTTGTGGTCTGCCAGTTCCTTTTGAATGGGGAACTTTTCCAAAAACTGAGAATTGCTTTCCTGAATCACTCCTTCTTAGCCTTATAAGTGAGGGCAAAATAGGTGGAACACTTGCAAACAAACATGCTTCAGGCACTCAAGTAATTCAAGATTTTGGTCAAGAGCATATAAATACAGGATTTCCTATTTGCTATACCTCGGCTGACTCAGTATTTCAAATTGCCGCCCATGAAGAGCATTTTGGATTAGATAGGCTCTATGAATTATGTACTATTGCAAAACGCTTAGTTGACCCACTAGAAATTACAAGAGTAATCGCAAGACCATTTACCGGAAATTCTAAAGATGGCTTTGAACGCACAGCCAATCGTAAAGACCTTACCACACCTCCCAATGGCCCAACGCTATTAGACAATATTCAAGATGGGGGTGGAGATGTCATTTCAGTTGGAAAAATTGGAGATATTTTTTCCAATCAAGGAATCAGCTACACTGTAAAGGCACCGAATAATATGGGCCTGGTTGATCAATTATTATCTGAAATGAAGAAAGTAAATGAAGGGCTAATCTTTGTAAATCTAGTTGACTTTGATACCAAGTTTGGTCATCGACGTGATGTTGCAGGTTACGCTCTAGCACTTGAGCAATTTGATGCTCGAATACCTGAAATTGAGGCGCAACTAACCAGTAATGATTTAGTGCTCATAACAGCAGATCATGGCTGCGATCCTACATGGCCTGGTAATGATCACACCCGTGAGCATGTTCCAGTAGTTTTTTATGGAAAATCAATAAAAAACAATAATTTAGGTGAGCGAGAAAGTTTCTGTGATATGGGGCAAACTATTGCCAAGCACCTTGAAATAGAGCCTTTACTTCATGGAAAAGCTTGTAACTTAAGTTAATTAAAATGCAAGATCAAATTCAAAAACTACCCAAAGTTGAACTTCACAGCCATTTAGAAGGAACTATTAAGCCTAAATTATTTCATGAAATTGCCAAACGTAATAACGT
>CAJQRX010000031.1 GCA_905612405.1 uncultured Candidatus Thioglobus sp. | reverse complement strand
AAAAGAATTAATTGATGACTTTGAGCCACCCTCTTCTCACTCCGTTTTTACAACCAATGAACAAGAGCGAACTAGTGATGAGTATTTTTTAAGTTCTGGTGATCAAATTCGCTTTTTTTTTGAAGAAAAAGCCATAGATAAAAATGGTAACTTCACGGTTCCTAAGCAACAATCAATTAACAAAATAGGCCATGCTCAGCATGCGTTGGATCCAGTTTATAAGCAAGTAATCAAAGAATTAAACTTTCCAGTAATAGGAAAACAGCTTGGCATAAAGGACCCTCGTCAGCTACAATCAATGCACATCTTTAAACAACCAAGTATAGGCGGTGAGGTTGGGCTTCATCAAGATTCAACATTCCTCTATACAACCCCAATGAGCTGTATAGGGTTCTGGGTCGCGCTCGAGGATGCAAATATTGAAAATGGTTGTTTACAAGCTATTACTGGTGGCCACTCGACGCCACTTAAAAAACGCTTTAAATTAGCTGCCGATGGCGGCACTGAATTTGAAATACTGGATGACAGTCCTTGGCCAGATCAATCACTTGATCTTCTTGAAGTAAAAGCTGGCACACTTATTGTACTGCATGGGCAGTTACCTCATTATAGCGCTGCTAATACTTCAAAGCGCTCTCGACAGGCCTTTAGTCTGCATTTAGTTGATCAAAATTGTCAATATGCTGAGGATAACTGGCTACAATCTTCAATCTGATATAGATAATTAATAATTAGCTTATGCTTGATAGACATGTCATAGATATTCATAATGTTGAATTTAAACCATTTGACCGATATGGCGCCCCTGTTCCATTTATGAGCTGGCATATTATTAGTTATGATCAAACTTCAGGCCAAGGAAGCTATGTTTTAAAAATGGACCCTGGGGCACAATCTGTCCCACATACGCATATGGGTTTTGAAGAATTTCTTATTGTAGAGGGTGAGTTGATTGATTCTGATGGAATGATTTTTAAAAAAGGTGAATTTGTTTCATTTGAACCAGGTAGCAAGCATTCCTCATTCTCAGAAAAAGGCGCCCTAATTATTGTCTTTCAAAGAGGCCTGAATAAGGCTTTAGGGGATAAATAAATGCCTGTAGAAATTAGAAAAACACTATTACACGTAGAAGAAACGCTTATTGAAGGCAATAAAAAAGCAAAGACTCCACTTATTCTAATTGCTGCAGTTGCAGTAATAAAAAATCCATGGGTTGATCTTTTAAAGGGAGGTATCTTCATTGATGACCTTAAGCCTGGAATATTGGATGTTGCCCCTGAATTAGGAGAAATCTTAACAGCTATGATTATAAAAGAAGCTGGTTCTGGTGATAAAGTTGAGGCTTATGGAAAGTCAGCAATTGTCGGTCTTAAGGGGGAAATCGAACATGCTTCGGGCATTATTCATACACTTCGCTTTGGTAATTTCTACCGTGAAGCTGTTGGGGCAAAATCCTATCTTTCATTCTGTAATACTCGAGGAGGAGCAAACGCCCCTATTATGATCCCCCTAATGGATAAGAATGATGTTGGCCGGAGATCACACTATTTGACAATTCAACTCTCCATCCCAGACGCACCTGCAGATGATGAATTAGTTATTGCTTTGGGCGCTTCAATCGGAGGCAGGCCTCATCATAGAATTGGTGATCGATATCAAGACTTAAAGGACTTAGGTCATGATCTTGATAATCCTGCAAGCGTTTAACTAGTCTTCTGGAGCGTTATCAACGTCATAGTCTATTTGTGACTCTAAGGCTTCCTCTGCAATTACTTCCATTGCAACCGCACTTGGCCTTTGCGCCATGACTTGGAAATCTGACTGATCAGATTCTTCAACGTCTTCTTTAATAAACATCATCACAAATACTGTTACTCCAATAACTATATGGACTAGGCTTAGATATAATAAAAAACCAAAACTATCAAATAGTTTTAAAAAATAACTCATTGTAAAAGGACCTAACGCAGCAAATATACTATATACAAAGACAATTGTCCCACTAGCACTAACCATTTGGCTGAGCTTTAAACGGTCATTAGTTTGCGCTACTCCAAGCGAATATAGAGGAAGTGTCATTGCGCCAATTAATCCATTTAAAACTAAGAAAGTGGTTTTAGAAAAATCAAACATTGCAAGGAGTATGCAAACCCCAACAACTATTGAGCAACATAATAAAATTACCTTTCTTCGATCAATCTTGTCAGATAACCAGCCAAGTGGCCACTGTGATAAAGCACCAAAACCAATAAAAAGTGACATAAATAGTGCAGTTTCTGAAACACTTAAACCAGACTTAATTGCATAAATTGTTCCAACACCAAAAAAGCCAGCAGATGCAAGACCAGAAATACCAATCGTTGCAACTCCAGAAGGAGAGGCTTTCCATAATGCCTTAAAACCTAAGGGTTCCTGCATCTCAACTTCAGGAGCTTTAATTTCAGTTAAAAGAATAGGAATTAATGATATTGAAAGTAAGATGGAAGCAAGAAGAAATAAATTTACTCCTGCTGGGCTATCAATTACAAATAAACCCTGGCCCATTGCTAGGCCTCCCCATACAACCATCATATGAATTGAAAACAATTGACCTCGATTTTCATTTGAAGAGATTGAGTTTAACCAGCCCTCAACAATAATCATAATTCCAGCTACACAAAATCCAGATAAAAATCTTGAAACAAACCATACTGGAGGGTCAATAAAAAGAAGTTGAATTAAAATTGCTGTCGAGGCTATTGAGGCGTAAGCAGCATACGTTCGAATTTGACCTGTCTTATTAATTTGCTTAGGAGAAATCAAAGAGCTTGCAAAAGCACCTAGGAAGTAACCTGACATTACTAAACCAGTTGTTATTACTGAGAAGCCTTCATAATCAGCCCTCCAGCTACTTAATGTACCTTGAAGGCCATTACCTAGGCTTATAAAAAGAACGCCCAAGAATAGAGGCCAGATTGAACGCATTACAGAAGTTAACATGATTATTTTTAAGTATATTAAAACTATAAAAAACGCGCATTATAATGTAATTGTATATTGTATTTAATAATTATACTAAAAAGTTTTTAATGACTGATATTCCTATAAAAAAATGGCTTATTTACCTTCTTGAGTGCAAGGATAAAACTCTCTATTGTGGGATCACTAACGATCTAGAAAATCGTCTTAAACAGCACAATGGTGAAATTAAAGGTGGCGCTAAATACACCAGATCAAGACAGCCTTTAGAATTAGTCTATCAAGAGAGTGCTATATCAAGAAGTGAGGCTTTAAAGAGAGAAATTGTTGTTAAAAAAATGACAAGGAAAGCTAAAACAGCTTTAATTCATTTAAATAAATCAAACTGAAGTTATTCTTGCAATACAGACAGATCGTTTAAGACCATCTGTGAGTGCGTTTTAGGATCTACGGATAAGTAAATTTTAGATAGTAACCCTTCAGGATTAATAATAAAGGTATTTCGCTTTGCGCTCTTAAAGCCTATAAAGCTATTAAGAGAGTCATAAGATTTTGCAACTATGCCCTCTTCATCTGAGAGCAGGGAAAAAGGTAAATTATTTTTGTCAGAAAAACGCTTGTGAGATTCGACACTATCAAGACTTACACCAAATACAACCGACTTACTTGCAATAATCCTTTTAACCGCATCTCTAAAGTCACAAGCCTGAGTGGTGCAACCAGGCGTGTCATCTTTAGGATAAAAATAAAGAATTACCCATTTGCCCTTATAGTCACTCAATTGATGGCTTTGACTATTCTGGTCATCAAGAATAAAGTTTGGCGCTTTATCGCCTAATTCCAGCGATGCATGCGACGTGGAATAAAACGCTAACAAAAGAGAGATAAGAAAAACTTTTTTGATGACTTTTATGAACATTATGAAATAGCCTTTGAATTTAGGTTGATTTTAATTAAAAAAAATAGATTTATTTATTTTTCTTAGAATTACTTATAGCGCTTTGATACCATTTCATTGCTTTTAAAAATTGCTTTTCATTGATATTATTTCTCTTACAATAGGATTTAGCATTATTTGCTAATGTTGGTTTTAAGGATAATTGCTTGTGCATTTGATTCATAGTTATTCCAAGAAAAATGCTTTAGCTGACCGATAAGGAGAGACCTGTCAACTAAAGCGGGTACCTCTTATGCCAAACGGAGAGAGAATGACAAAAGTTTTGAGGTTCTTTAAAAAAACTTAAAATTCTTAAATATTGCTTTTAGCTACTAGAGACTCGCATAATGCTTATGTATAATCTGTTTACAAATGAAGAGATTATCAGCTTTATGTTTAGCTGCAATTTAAAGGGGTTGAAATTACAACAGCTCTAATAAACTAAAAACAATATGCATATACTAATCACTGTGTCAAATTATCAAATGTTTAATATGTGGAGTTTTGATGAAGACTTTATGAAGTTTCTTCCATTTTTTTTGTTTTGAACTACAATATCTTTTTTTATTAGAAATTATTATCGCAAATGCAAACCATCTTAATAGTTGAGGACGATAAAACAATTGCAGAGAGTATCGCTTTCATTCTTGAGCAAGACTCTTTTAACTGCAAGTGGTTTGACACTGGTCAAGGCGCACTTGAGTATTTAAACAATAATGAAGTTGATTTGATTCTTCTTGACGTTGGATTACCAGATATGAGCGGGTTTGATGTGCTTCGAAAGGTTCGTGAAAAATATAGCTTGCCTGTTATTATTATTTCAGCAAGAGATGATGAATCAGATCAAGTATTAGGCCTTGAAGGTCTTGGGGCTAACGCTTATGTTACTAAACCATTAAGTCCAAGACTCGTTGTTGCACATGTACGCGCTCAACTGAGAACAGGACAGCCAAATACTAATACTGGTTCCTCAAAATTTAGCATTAATCATGCCATGCAAAGAGTTGTATTTAATGAGATTGAGCTAACACTAACACCTGCAGAATTTAAAATTTTATCTCATCTTGTTAAAAATCCTAATAGGGTTCATTCAAGAGAGTTTTTAATGAGTATTATTTGGGACAGGCCCCATGGTTCTGATATCAAAACAATTAATACTCATATTAAGTCAATTCGAAAGAGGTTGCATGCAGTTGATGAAAATAGTGATTTCATTGAAACCCACAGAGGAATTGGATATAGCTTAATTGAATGAAACACTTTAAGTTAAATATTGGTACCAAACTTTTTCTTCTCTATTTTATTATAAGCTCAACATTACTTTGGACATTTGCCCATAGAGCAGCGCTTGAGTCTGCAAAGTCAGTCATGGTTGAAGTTTCAAGCCTAATGAGTCGAGTTGCCTCTCAAAATAACAAAGATGGTGAAATTGATTTAGAAACCTTTGAGAGTTTGATTGTTAACTATCTGCGCTCACAAAAAAATACAATAGATAGTAATAATAATCAAAAACTTGAAAACCTTGCAATTTATGTCACCGATAAGGATGGTCTTCTTGTATTAGATTCTAGAGGACTTATTCTTGGCAAGGACATGAGGGCTCATAATGAAGTTGATTCTGCCTTGAGTGGCGATCATGACATCACTAGAGTTGTTGAAGAAAAGGTTCTTGGGCCCAAAAAAACAAGAGGCGCTGTTTTTGAGTACCTCTACAAGTCAAGGTATCTAAATGCTTCAAATCCAATTTATGGAAATAATGGTGAGATTTTAGGCGCAGTTGTTGTTGTTGCGCCACTAATGGATTTATTGGATCAAAACTATCTTTTGCAATTCATCTTTTATATTTTTCTAATTTCATTAATTTTTGGCGCGTTAGGGAGTTATAGAATATCTAGAAATATAAGGCGAATTGAAAAATATACCACTAGCCTCTTTAGTGGTGAAGATGTAGATATGCCCGATCTTAATAATCAATTTAATAAACTTGCAAAAACTATTGAAAATGCAAGGGCTGAGGTTGAGCTAAAGGATGATGTTGAGCAGTATATTGATACCCTAGCGCATGAATTAAGAACGCCTATAACCGGTATTCAGCTTACTGCAGAGAATTTATTAACTCCAATGAGTGATGAGCAAAGAAAAAGGTTTATAGAAAATATCTTAGATTCAAATAAACATATGGAACTTCTCGTTAATAGACTTCTTGACCTCTCAAGAATTGAAAGACGAGAAACACTTAAGGCTATTGAATCAGTAAATATTTTACAAATCGTTAACAACGTTTTAAATGCTCCTAGCAGGTCAAAAAATATCTTAGATAAAAATTTAAATATAGTTCTTGAAATTAGCAAGAAGTCTCTACTAATAGCTGAAAAAATACTACTAGAACAGGCTATTGGTAATATTGTAAACAATGCTTTAGACTTCAGCCCAAAATCAGGAGTCATTACCATTAAGGTTTCTGAAACTAATACGGCTATTTCAATTATAGTTCTTGATGATGGCCCAGGAATCCCTCCTCACGTTCTAAGTAAGTTATTTACCCGATTTTTTTCCGTATCTAGGCCAGATACTGGTGTAAGAGGGAATGGCTTAGGCCTTCGATTTGTCCGAAAGATAATGCAGCTTCATGGAGGTGAGGTAACACTTCAAAACCGTTTTATACAGCAAGGCGCTGAAGCAAAACTTAGGTTTCCAATTAATACTAAATAGTTTACAGAATAGGCTTTTTGTTTGGTTTTTTGTTCCAAAATATGCGTTTTTTTGCCTTTTTTGGTTTCTCTCTCTCATTACTTTGACTTTCATTAGTTTTAGCGGCGTTACTTTGAGAGTCATTTTTACTTCTATTTCTATTTCTATTTCTATTTCTTCCTTGAGACTCTTGCTTGTTTGGTTTTTTTAGTCTTTTAGATTTAGCTGGAAGTAATGCGCGCGATTTTGGAAGATCATGATTCGGCGCAAAGTCATCAATTAACTCCCGCTCTAGCTCTTTTTGGATCAGTCGCTCAATATCAAATAATTGCTTAGCTTCATCAGCGCTAACCAAAGAAATTGCTTCACCGCCTCTTCCCGCCCTACCAGTTCGCCCAATCCTATGAACATAGTCCTCAGGTACACTAGGCAAGTCAAAATTTATCACGTGCGGGAGCTGGTCAATATCAATTCCGCGCGCCGCAATATCTGTTGCTACAAGGACCCTTACTTTTCCAGCTTTAAAATCTGCTAAAGCGCGTGTTCTAGCACCTTGGCTTTTATTGCCATGAATTGCAGTTGCGCTAATATTTTTCTTTTCGAGATTTGTAGCAATTCTATTAGCCCCATGCTTGGTCCTACTAAATACAAGAACTTGTTGCCACTCTCCTTTGTTAATCAAATGAGTCAAAAGTGCAGTTTTTCTAGTTTTATCCACTGGGCAAATCCAGTGCTTAATTGCCTCAACTGTAGTATTCCTAGGCGTTACTGAAATCTCAATTGGTTCGTGAACAAGGCCTTTTGCAAGCTTTCGAATATCCTCTGAAAAAGTTGCTGAGAACATTAATGTCTGACGCTTTTTTGGTAATAATCTAATAATTCTTTTGATATCATGGATAAATCCCATATCAAGCATACGGTCAGCCTCATCCAAAACTAATATCTCTAATTCATTAAAATTTACAGCATTTTGAGAATGAAGATCGAGCAGCCTTCCAGGAGTTGCAACCAAAATATCAACTCCCTTGCGAAGTTTTTGCATTTGTGGGCCAATACCAACGCCGCCAAAAACTACAGTTGAGCTTAGAGGTAAATTCTGACCGTAAGTTTTAACACTTTCAAGGATCTGCGCGGCGAGTTCTCTGGTTGGCGTTAATATTAGAGTCCGAGTATGATTCGATGAAGGCTTTCTTCCATTAGAAAGAATTTGTAAGATCGGTAAAGTGAAACCTGCAGTCTTTCCTGTGCCGGTTTGAGCTGCAGCCATTAAGTCTTTTCCCTCTAGAACAATGGGAATAGATTTTTCCTGAATTGGCGTAGCTTCAGAGTAGCCTTGCGCCTCAATAGCCTCAAGAATTTGTGTTGAAAGTCCAAGTGTTGAAAAACTCATGCGATAGTATCAGAAAAAAATATGTTTGTATTTTACGGGCTTAGTTGAGCTATAACTTCTAATCTCAGATATGAGTGTAAATGACAACCAGAAAAGATGACTCTCTTTAACATCGAACCTTGTGTAATTTAGTTATAATAAAATTGTATTTTCTTGCTGTAGACAAAGGTAATTTATATGGTATTATTCGCGAGTTTTATAACGAAATTTAATCAACTATGAAAATAATTATTCCTATCAAGCGAGTTCTTGATCCTTACACCCAAGCCCGAGTCAATAAGCAAACTGAGCAAGTTGATCTTACTAATGCAAAAATGGCTATGAACCCTTTTTGCGAGATTGCGGTTGAGGAGGCACTAACTCTAAAAGAAAGTGGTGCTGCATCTGAGACTATTGCAGTTAGTATAGGTACCGATAAAACGGTAGACACACTAAGAACTGCTCTTGCAATGGGCGTTGATCGTGCAATCTTTATTAAGACTGAATCTGAGCTTGATTTACAGCCTTTACACATTGGTAAAATTTTGGCTAATATTATTAAGCGCGAAGAAGCTGAACTCATAATAATGGGTAAACAAGCTGTAGATAATGATAACAACCAAACGGGTCAAATTCTTTCGGGTCTTTTGGACTTCTCTTTGGGAACGTTTATTTCTAAATTTGATCTTAGTTCTGATGCGAGTAGTGTTGAAGTTAGTCGCGAAATTGATTCTGGAATTGAAACTAGAAAGCTTAATCTTCCAGCAATTGTAACGGTAGATTTAAGACTTAATGAGCCAAGATATGCTTCACTTCCAAACATTATGAAGGCAAGATCTAAGCCTTTAGAAACAATTGAGCTAGATAGCCTTGGAATTGATACGTCACCACGAATTAAAGTTATTAGTGTTGTGGAGTCAGGAACTAAAGACAGAGCCTCTAAGCAGATTAATTCTGCTGAAGAGTTGTTTTCAGAATTAAATCAAATGGGAGTCCTGTAATGTCAGCACTTATATTAATCGAACTTAACGGATCAGAAGTAAACGCAAGTAGCAGAGCTGCTATTACTGCAGCGTCAAAGCTTTCAGATAGTATTGATGCTTTAGTTCTTACTAATGACTCATCAAACTCAGAATCTGTATCAAAATTAGCTGGTATTAACTCAGTCAAAATGATTGTTGATGATTCGCTTGAAAATGTAAATGTTGAAGTAGCAAGCAAGTTAATAGCGGATGTAATGAGTGGGTATAAATATCTCGTTTCAGGCTCATCAACTTACAGTAAAAATATTTTACCTCGTGTAGGCGCCCTTCTAGATGTTCAGCCTATTTCGGATGTTTGTGAGATTAAGTCAAATAATACATTTGTAAGGCCTTTGTATGCTGGAAACATTATGGCTACAGTAGAATCCTCTGACGAGACTATCATTATGACGGTTAGAGCAACTGCGTTTGAACATTCAGGAGATGGAGGCTCAGCTGAGGTTGAAGTATTATCAATAACAATACCTGAATCAAACTCAACCTTTATTTCACTCCAAGAGTCTCAATCTGAGCGCCCTGAGTTAACAACAGCGGCAAGAATTGTCTCAGGAGGACGTGGTCTTGGATCAAAAGAGAATTTCACCTTGATCGAGCAATTAGCCGATAAACTTGATGCAGCGGTTGGCGCCTCAAGGGCTGCAGTAGATGCCGGGTTTATCTCTAATGATTATCAAGTTGGACAAACTGGAAAAGTAGTTGCGCCGCAGTTATACTTGGCTGTAGGAATTTCTGGTGCGATTCAGCATCTTGCTGGCATGAAAGATTCACAAGTTATCGTTGTTATCAATAATGATCCTGATGCGCCTATGTCAAGAATGGCAGACTTAGTATGGCAGACAGATCTATTTGGTGCTTTAAAAGAATTAAACGAATATCAAGTTTAGGAAGCTAATTAATGGAAAGAGAGTCGATTGAGTATGATGTAGTTGTAGTTGGTGGAGGCCCATCTGGACTTGCATCTGCTTGTAAACTCAAACAACTTAATCCTAATCTATCAGTATGCCTCCTTGAAAAAGGCGCTGAAATTGGTTCTCACATTCTTTCTGGAGCTGTTTTTGAGCCTCAAACGCTCTTTGATTTATTTCCAGAAGATGCCAAGAACTGTCCAACACTTAAAACTCCTGTAGTTAAGGATGATCTTTACTGGCTTACAAGCAACAATAAAAGTATAAAAATACCTTCTTGGTTAATGCCAAAAAGCCTTCATAACAAAGGAAATTTCATAATATCACTCGGTGAGTTATGTCAATGGATCTCTGAGAAAGCAATGGAGTTAGGCGTTGATATCTTTCCAGGATTTCCGGCCCAAAACTACCTTACTGATGAAAGTGGAAGAGTTATTGGAATTGCAACGGGTGATATGGGCATCGACAAAGATGGAAATCAAAAAGGGACTTATACTCCTGGAATGGACATCCTTGCTAAGCAAACAATTTTTGCAGAAGGTGCAAGAGGTCATTTAGGTAAACGGCTAATAAAAGAATTTAACCTTGACGAGGGAAAAACACCTCAACATTTTGCAATAGGCTTTAAAGAAGTCTGGGAAGTTGACAATGATAAGCATAGTCCCGGAGATGTTGTTCATAGTATGGGATGGCCTCTTAAGGGTGGAACGTCTGGTGGAGGATTCTTATATCACTTCGAAAATAACAGAATTGCTGTTGGCTTAATTATTGATCTTAACTATAGTAATCCTAGTCATAATACTTTTCAAGAATTTCAGCAATTTAAGCAGCATCCATCCATTAAACAATACCTTGAATCTGGGAAGCGTGTTTCTTATGGCGCAAGAGCAATTACTAAAGGTGGTATAAACTCCCTTGTGAAAATGGAGTTCGATGGAGGTATGATTGTTGGCTGCGATGCTGGAACTTTAAACCCTAGTAAAATCAAAGGAAGTCACTGCGCACTCCAATCTGGAATATTAGCTGCTGAGTATATTAATAAGGTGCTTTTAGAGGAAAACTGTGATTTTGATGACTTATTTAAAAACAGTACTCTTTATAAAGAGCTCTATGAGTCTAGAAACTTTAGCGCCGCTATGCACAAATTTGGTTTTTATCTTGGTGCAATGTATAACTTTATTGAATCAAATATTTTTCAAAACAAGCTACCGTTCACTATTAAAGATGAGAATAGAGATTGTGACTCACTTAGCCTTAGTAAAGCTTCGTCTATAAAAGAGTATCCTGCTCCAGACAATGTTTTGAGCTTTGATATCACTTCTTCTTTATTCTTATCTGGAACAAATCATGAGGAAGATCAGCCTGTCCATTTAAAGCTAACTGATGTATCAATTCCTTTAACTCGCAATAAAAAGCTCTATGATGAGCCAGCTCAAAGGTATTGTCCTGCAGGCGTTTATGAAATAATTGAAAAAGATGGTGAAGATTATTTTCAAATTAATGCGCAAAACTGTCTTCATTGTAAAACCTGTGATATCAAAGACCCTTCGCAAAATATTAACTGGGTGCCTCCTGAAGGTGGTGGTGGGCCAAATTATATTGGGATGTAAAAACTAACTACATTGATTTGCAGTAATTACCACAGTATTAATTATCTCATCCACGCTGCAACCCCTTGATAAATCATTAACTGGTTTTTCTAATCCCTGAAGAATTGGGCCTATTGCTTTGGCTCCTGAGAATCTTTGAACTAGCTTATAACCTATATTTGCAGAATCAAGATTTGGAAAAATTAAGACGTTTGCAGGCGGCGTAAATAGTGCCTCAGGATATTTAATCTTTAAGACTTCTTGGTCTAGCGCGGCGTCAAGTTGAATGTTGCCTATTATTTGAGCATTTGGAAGCTTAGACTTTAAAACATCAGTTGCATCTTTAACTTTATCAACCTCAGAATGTTTAGCACTTTGATTTGTTGAAAATGAAAGCATAGCTAACTTAGGCTCCTCCTCTAAAAATAATTTTGCAGTTTCATAAGCACTATTAGCAATTTCTGCAAGCTCTTTAGAATTAGGATTGATATTCATTGCACAATCTGAAAAAATCATATTTTCGCCATACATTTTGTGATTCTGATCAAACGTCATTAGAAATAAACTCGATACAAGCTTTCTGCCTTTAGAAATGCCAATAATTCGAAGTGCATTACTAAGCACTTCCTGACTTGGAGTTATGGCTCCCGTGACTACGCCATCAACATCACCCCTACATAAGGCAATCATTGCAAATATACTTGGATTTGATAGCATTTCAAGAGCAACTTCTAAAGTAATACCTTTATGCTTTCTTCTCTCAAACAGGGTTTGGGCATACTCAGCCTTTAAATCTTCGTTTTCACGGTTTATTATCTCTATACCAAGAGCAGTATCTGCATTTGTATCAAAAAGAACAATTTGAGCAATTTTTTGACTCGCAAGTTTTTGCGCCGCCTCTAAGATTCGAGAATCACTAGATTCAGGCAATAAAATTCGTGGGAATTTAGCTTTAGCCTTGATGGATAGGTCTTCTAATAACACCATTATTCTGCCTTAATAAAGTTCAACATAGTTTACCCGAAATTTTTTTAATTCTAAATAGACTGAGATCTTCATGAGAACACAGCACACATATATATGAGTATACTTGGAACAAACAGTTATTAATAATTAAGCTGCATGGATCAGAAGCTTTACCAGAATGTTATAGACTATATAAACGCTAAAATTATGAGTGAAGAACTTATAGTGGGTGATTTTATTCCATCAGAAGCTCAGCTATCAAAACTACTAAATGTAAGCGTTGGAACGGTTAGAAAGGCAATTGATAAGCTAGAAAATAGTAACATTCTGCGCCGTTATCATGGAAAGGGAACATGCGTTCAGTCCAAGTTAATTGCTATTAAAAATGATTTCAAGAATGAGCGCATTAATCTTGCTGCTGCTTTTCGCTGGGCTGCGCGATTAAATATGCATGAAGCCATTGCAAATCATTTTAGTTTGGCTGTTTCAAAAGATGGCTCAAAATTTCTTCTAAACCCTATTGGAAGACACTTCTCAAAGATTTGTGCAAGCGACCTTATCTTAGTTGATTCAAACGATAAATCTACAATGTCTAAGCCAAATGCTCCTGATCCAACAGCCTGGGCAATACATGGCGCCTTACATAGAAATAATCCTCAAGCAAGATGCATTCTGCATGCCCATCCCAAGTACGCAACAATTTTGTCTTGCCTAGATGATAAGACCATGAAACCCATTGATCAAAACACTATGCGCTTTTATGAAAAAGTATCGATCGATTATGAATATAACGGCATGGGTCTTGGTAAAGAAGCGGAGAGATTAAGCACAATATTAGGGGATAACTCGGTAATGCTAATGGGTAACCATGGTGTTCTAACTGCTGCAAATACTGTTGCTAAAGCCTTTGATGATCTTTTTTATTATGAGAGATCCTGTGAAACTCTTATTGGGGCCTACCAAACAGGAAAAAAATTACACCAAGTATCGCACGAAATTGCCATAAAAACTGCCGCGCAATGGCAAAAATATGATGCATCAGATATGCATTTTGATGCCTTAAAAAGAATTTTAGATAAGGAAGAAGCAGACTATAAAAATTAGATTTGTTTAATATTATTTTTTTAATAAGGAGCTCCAATGCTAAGTAATAATATCTCACTAGACGTCGATTACGTCAAAGCACAATTCCCAGCTTTTAATGATCCAAAAAGTTCAAAATGGTCATTCTTTGAAAATGCTGGAGGTAGCTATGTGCCTAAAAACGTTATAGAGCATTTAAACCATTTTATGACGTCTACCAAAGTCCAGCCATATGCTGAATTTGATACATCCACTATTGCTGGTGACAACATGGATCAAGCCACAAAGCTTTTTGCTGAGATAATTAACGCAAAGACAGATGAAATAATTATAGGTGGCTCAACAACAATGAATATGTACGTATTATCCAATGCAATGAAAAGTCTCCTTAAGCCAGGGGATGAGGTTATCGTTACGAATCAGGATCATGAGGCTAACGTTGGTGCATGGCGAAGACTTGCTGAGCATGGTGCCGTAATAAAAGAATGGCAAATTAATACAGAGACTGCAGAACTTGAGATTAATGACCTTAAAGCACTTCTATCAGATAAAACCAAAATTGTTGCTGTTACGCACTGCTCTAATATAGTTGGGTCAATTAATGATTTAAAATCAATTGCTAAGTTAGTTCATGAGTATGACGCTTATATAGTTGGTGATGGCGTCTCCTATGCGCCTCACGGTTTTCCAGACGTAAAGGACCTTGATGTCGATTTTTACGCATTTAGTCTTTACAAGACGTTTGGTCCTCACCTTGGACTTCTTTATGGAAAAAAAGAAATCCTAAGCAAACTTCCCAATCAGAATCACGAATTCCTAGAAGGAGACGTTCCTTACACGCTTAACCCTGGCGGTCCTAACCATGAAGAGCTGTCTTGTTTAATAGGCGTTTATGAGTACTTTGATAACTTATATGAGCATCATTTTCCCGGTAAAGAGGCCTCAACTAGAGAAAAAATTGAAGCTGTTAATGAGTTAATTGCTGTTCACGAAATGGAGATTGCAAACCCACTACTTGATTACATCAACTCGCGAGATGATATTAATCTTATCGGAAAAAATAAAATAGAGAATAAAGATAGAGCACCAACGATTGCCTTTACGATTAAAAACAAATCCTCAAAAGATGTAAGTAGTGAACTTGTAAAAAATGGCATAGCAACTAGAAATGATAATTTCTATGCATGGCGATGTTTAAAGGCGCTTGGAATTAGTACCGATGACGGCGTTGTTAGAACAAGTATGGTTCATTACAATACCCATGAGGATGTTGACAAACTGATAAGCGCTTTAAAAAAGATTTAAAGTATTTAGATTCAGAAAATAAAGAATATTTAGTTTCCTTCAATACTTTTAATTAAATCTTTCAAAGTCAGTCCTCTTCATAGAGTGTTGGAAACATTTTGCCACCTAAATCATCGCCATTTTGATAACCATTTGTCTCCATCATTGCTCTTTCTTCTTGAGCCCAATCACCTCGATACTCAATCATAGAGCCTTCTTTAGCCATTCTTAAGGTATATCGATGTATATCTTTTTTTGGCATTACTTGATTTAAGCTTCCGTGCAGCGTTCGCATATCAAAAAAGACACAATCACCCAATTCTAGATCCCATTGCAGAAACTCATAATCATCTTTATTATTAAGAATATCTGGCGTAATATCATAAGTTTTACCGTTGACACTTCCAGCCTCTCCATCTACAAGATGTCCTTCATTGAATCGAGTCCTAATGAACAGCTTATCCCAAAGATGGGAGCCTTTAATCCAAGCAATCCCCTCTTCCTTTGATACAGACTCTAATGGGAGCCAAAGAACACACATTGAACCCTCAAAATCAAAGTAGGAGATGTCGTGATGAAATGGAGCACCAGACTTTGATCCTGCTTCTCTAAAAAACCAGTTGTCCATTACTAAGTTTATTTTTTTAGCTTCCAAGAGCTCAGATGCTATTTTTGCTGTTGGTGAATTAAAAACGAAGTCTTTAAAGTCCTTATAAAGATCCCAGATCCAGAAATCTTCAAAGTAACCAGGCGCATTTATATCTTTGGTGTGCCTTTCAAACCTTGGGCTGGGGCTTTTGATGTCATCATCAATACCTCTTCTTAGCTTGTCTATCCATTGTTTATCAAATTTACCCTTTATCAAGGCCGCACCATCACGCTTAAATTGTTTAATTTCTTCTGGACTAAGTAAGTTTTTCATAGAGATGAGTATTTTAAATTATTAGCAAAAAAAAACTCCTCATATTATTAATACCAGGAGTTATTCAAATAAGTTTAAAACGATATTAGATCGCGCAACTCATATCATTACCACAGCACATTGGTGATTTAATTTTTCCATGACCATTTGGACACTCAGAAATCTGAACTTCGCCGCCATCATCAAGCTTAAGTAGACCATCTACAAGAGGTTCATCACATTTAGCGCAGGTTGCATTAACGCCCATTCCACAATTACTACATTCATAAGTTGCCATAATTTTCTCCGATTAAGTAAGATGACATATTAACAGAATTGGAGTAATTAATTCTCAATTTATTGAGTACAATTTTGATTATTTCTAACTAAAGGTATATTATTGTAAGTTCTATGAAAAAAATACTTTTAATCTTATTTTTATCACTTTTTTTTATCAGCTTTTCTTATGCAGGAGGTGATGATAGAGACGATGAACTTCCTTTAAATTCTCTTAATGAAGTAGCTATTGAAACACTAAATTTTCTTCAAGAAAGCGAGCCAGAAGTTATTGAGTCAAATCAGGTTTATGTAAAAGAGGTAATTCAACCAAAACTTAATATTCAAGTAGAAGATGATATAAGTCAAAACATACCTGAAACACGATCAAATAGTTCAGTTGAGTCAAAAACTCAGAAGTATTTCAAATCAGATCAGGGCATACTTATTATGCTAATTCTTTTTGTTATAGGGCTTATTCTTTTGTTTAATTTTTTTGTTAGAGAGAAGAATAACTAATCTATCTTTGAAAAATGAACCGCAATTTTTGCAGCTAGATCTGCATTATTTTTAATCAACTTAATGTTGGCATCTAAGCTCTTGCCTTTAGTTATTTCATTGACTTTTGATAACAAATAAGGCGTTATTTTTTTGCCTGTAATATTTTCATTATTAGCCTCAATAATGGCTAGATTTATGGCTTCATTCATAATGCTTGATTCCAGCTCAAATGCAACTGGAATAGGATTTGTAACTAAAACGCCTCCATCAATACTGAGGTCCCACTTAGTTTTTAATATACCTGCAATATCAATTGCCGCATCAATTCTATAATCAACATTAAACCCAGATTTTGTTGAATAAAAAGCTGGAAGCTCAGAGGTTTTATAACCAATAACAGGAACGCCCTTAGTTTCAAGATACTCAAGGGTTAGCCCTATATCAAGTATAGACTTTACTCCAGCACAAACAACGCACACGTTTGTTCTTGAAAGTTCATCAAGATCTGCAGAGATATCAAGTGTTGTCTCAGCACCTCTATGAACGCCTCCTATTCCTCCTGTTGCAAATACTGATATCTTTGCAAGGTCTGCAATAATCATAGTTGATGCAACTGTTGTGGAGCCGGATAGTTTTTGTGAAACGGCAACAGCGAGATCTCTCCTGGAAATCTTTTTAATCTCATTATTTGTTGCTAAAAATTCAATTTCTTCTCTAGTAAGGCCTATTTTTAAGCGCCCTTTAATAATTGCAATTGTTGCTGGAACTGCTTTATTGGATCGAACTGTCTTTTCAACCATCAATGCAGTTTCTATATTGCTAGGGTAAGGCATCCCGTGAGAAATAATAGTAGACTCAAGAGCCACAATTGGCAGGTTATTTTTTAATGCATTTTTAACGTCAGGGTGAAAATCTATGTAATCATCTAGCTTCATTTCTTATCTTCCTTTAATAAATGTTCAATATTCTCTACTGATAGTTCATTGCTAATCGTATTCTTACTTTTAAGCGCTATCAATGCAGCAGTAGAGGCATATTTTACTGTTTCTTGAATGCAACTTAACTTTAAAAATCCGTAAACCATACCAGCAACAAAAGCGTCTCCTGCGCCATTTGCACTGACTACATCAATTTTTTCTTGGGTATATTTGCCAAAATTTTTTCCATCAAAATAAAAAACGCCATCCTCACCTAAGGTTATAAATATTTGCTTACAGCCTCTATCAAATAGATTTTTTGCCGCCTTAAGCATACTTGATTCATCTGTAATTTTGATGCCAGTTATGAGCTCTGACTCTAATCTATTTGGCTTAACAGTATGAAACTTACCGATAAGATGAATTATCTTTGAAGATTTCGCAATTGACACAGTGTCCAAAAATAAGGGGATATGGCTAAATTCTTCAGTAACGTACTCAATGACATCAATTGGAACATTTGTATCAATTACAATAACAGAGCTTTGATTTAAAGTGCTACCATGACGCTTAATATCATCAACGCTCATCTCATTAATAATTCTCATATCTGAGATTGACACAAGCATATCATTATTATCGTCAAGAACTGATAGGTATTGACTGGTTGGCAAAGAAGGATGTCTATTTATATATGAAGTATCAACATTGGCTTTTTGAGTCGATTCAATTAAAAAATTTCCCATAGCATCAGAACCAACATATGAAAATATCTTAGTTGGTATGGATAACCTAGCAATATTTTCAGCAATATTTCTTCCAACACCGCCAGAGGACATAGAGATTTCACCTGGATTTGAATCGTTTAATAAAAGAGGGTTATCACTGGAGCCCTGAAGGTCTATGTTTGCCCCACCAATGACGCAAACATACTGTTTAGTCTTAGATATCATGCTTTAAATAGATTGTTTTTTATCTTTTTAATCCAATTAGTTATGTCTAAGTTTAAAGAATAAAGGCAAGGAAGAAGTATCAAAGTAACAAAAGTACCAAACAGTAAACCATATCCTAACGCCATAACCATAGGCTGTAAGAATGCATCTTTACCTCCAAAGCCATAAATAAGCGGCAAGACACCTGCGAGCGTTGTAAGGGTCGTTAATATCACCGCCCTTAATCTATCCTTAGCACCCATCGCAATCCACTGGATTGTTGAATTATTTGTGTCTTGACTTTTCTTAATGAAATTAAGGTGACTTATCATTACTAATGAATCATTGACGACAACTCCCACTAAAGCTAAGACCCCCATTAAAACGAAGAAGCTGAAAGACTCAGAGTGAAAAAAGAAAGCCCAAACAACACCAATTAAAGCAAAAGGAATGCTTAGAATTACCAACAATGGCTGCGAGTATGAATTAAAAAGTAGCGCTATTAGCATGTATATTCCAAATACTGCAAAACCAAGTGCTAAAGAAAAATCACTTAAAGTTTCTCTTGCTTCTAAAGAGCTTCCACCTTCTATTGCTCGAACCTCAGGAAAATTATTAATTAAATCAAGCTCATCAAGTGCTCTTTTTGAAACAGATTGAGCGGTGGTTATTGAATCTTCAACCGCTGCACTTACCTTAACAACACGCTCACCATTTAAATGTTTGTAGTTTGGATCACCTGGAGTCTCAACAACACTTGAAAATTGAGACATTGGAATCATCCTTCCTTGATTATTCCTAATAGAGGTCTTAGTAATATAATCATCAGAATAATTACTATCACCAAGATACATTTTAACGCTTAGTTTAGTATTGTTAAAATCAACATCAGAAACATCCATCCCAGAGTATATAGTTCTTAAGTGGCTGTATACCTGCTGATATTGAATTCCTAACCGCGCCATTGACTCGTAATCTAATAAAACTTCAATTCGATTTTTACTTAAATCGTCATCTCGATCAATATCGCTTACGCCTTCATAGCTACTAAGAATTTTT
>CAJQRX010000030.1 GCA_905612405.1 uncultured Candidatus Thioglobus sp. | reverse complement strand
AATAATTAATACTTATTAATTATTTTTGTAATAAAATTCTTTAAAACTCTATTGGATCTAATGATGTTAAAAGTCACGCCACTAACCCCTTCAATTGGAGCAATAATCTCAGATGTTTCGCTGAATAAGGATTTAAATAGTGAAACTATTGAGCAAATATACATTGCACTTATTAAGCATCAGGTTATTTTTTTTAGAGACCAAAATATCTCTCCAGAATCACATCTGAAATTAGCAGAAAGTCTTGGTGAAATTGATCCAGGCCACCCTGTCTACCCACATGTTGAGGGGCATCAAAGTATTGTATTACTGAAAAATAATGCAAATAATAGGCCAGATACAAATGACTGGCATAAAGATCTTACTTTTAAACCAAACCCTCCCTTTGCAAGTATATTACATAGCGTTAAGGTTCCTAAAGTGGGTGGTGATACCCTTTGGGCAAGTATGAGTGCAGCATATGATAAGCTTCCAAATGGATGGAAAGCACACCTAGAAGAACTTGAAGCAATTCACGATATGGGTACATTTAGAAACGACTTTTACAAAGAAGGTGGTATCGATTCGGTTAATAATGCTCTAAAGAAAGTTGGCTCAGCGGTTCATAAAGTTATTGAGACTCACCCCATTTCGGGCCTCAAATATTTAAATGTAAATCAATCCTTTACTCGCAATATTGTCAATGAAAGCCAAGGTCCAAGTGATCATATACTGCAATTCTTATTTCAGCATATTTCAAAACCTGAATTCCAAGTTAGATTTCACTGGGAAGATAATTCTGTTGCTATTTGGGATAATCGAATTACTCAACATTATGCAGTTTTTGACTATTTACCAGAGTTCAGACATATGCAGCGAGTTACAGTTATAAATGATAAAAGGGATAAATCTTAATTACTACTCAAGTATGCTAAAGCCTTGCTCAAGATCTTCAATTAACTCACTTGAGTCTTCAAGCCCTATACTTAATCGTACTAAATGTTTTCCATCATGTACCCATTCTCCATCTCTCTTGTAAGGCCTAGCAGTTAAAAGACTTTTATAGCCACCCCAACTAAAACCAAGGGCAAATGCTTCAAGTGAATTAGCAAATAATGCAATTTTTTCTGCTGAATATGACTTTTTGAATGTGAAAGCAAACAATCCTGATGCGCCGCTAAAATCTCTCTTCCATAAGTCATGCTGAGGGTGTGACTCAAGACCTGGATGAATAACAGTTTCAACAATATCATTACTCTCAAGCCATCTTGCAACTTCAAAGGCTGTTTTTTGGTGCGCATCTAGACGTACCTTTAGTGATCTTAGCCCCCTTAAAGCTTGGTAACAATCCTGAGGGTTGGCGTAGTTTTCAACAGTTTCAAAATATTTAGAAAACTCATCAGCATATTTTTGATTAACTGTTACGCAGCCCAATAAGATATCAGAGTGGCCACAAATATACTTAGTAACAGATTGAATCGTGATGTCAATACCAAGATCCAAAGGCTTTAAAAAAAGAGGTGTAGCCCATGAATTATCTAAAATTGATAGTACATTTGCCTTTTTTGCCTCTTTAACAATTGCAGAAATATCTTGTATTTCAAATGTATTAGAGCCAGGAGATTCTAAAAAAATTAATCTTGTTTTATCGTTAATGTAGTGACTAATTTCAGCGCCTATATTCGATTCTATATGAGTTATTTTAACATTATATTTTTCAAGAATATTATGACAAAAACTTGCAGTGGGGCTATAAACATTATCACATAATAAGACTTCATCTCCACTTTTAGTAAATGCCATAAGGGTATTTGTAATAGCACTAATGCCAGAAGGAAATGCATAAGAAGCGTGGCCATTTTCAAGCTTACACATCGCCTCTTCAAAGGCTTTCTGAGTAGAAAGCCCGTGTGTTCCATAGTCAACTCCAGGATAATTATTATCCATAGCTAACTGCATATCTTCAAAATCATTAAATAGAACCGTTGAGCCACTCTGAACATCAGGATTAATAGTTCTTATTTTTCTGTCCCCATATTTCTGGGTGTAATCAATCCATCCCACATTATCATTTTTCTTAGTCATATATTTATAGGTTTAACAAATTGGAAATCATCATAATTACAATTACAACATTTGTCCAGCATTTTTAAATACAAGAAAAAATTAAATTAATATCAACTGACTAACAGCTGGGCAGTAAAGGGCAACCTTGGAAGGGAGCTTAAAAAAATCTTCAAGAACCTCTTGATATGTTTTGATTTGTTTTTGATGTGACAGTTTTTGCCGTTCAATAAATGAGCTGATAGATTCGCCCTCATTAAGTGATGCTGTCTTAAAATCTATAATCCATAGAGTAGCATCTTCAACAAATAATCTATCAATTATTACTGTTCTGGTTGAATTACTATACTCAGCTTCGACTTCGGTAGAGTTTCGATATTTAAATAGCCATTCAAAATCTTTATCACGGCTTGTATTAAGAAGCAAAAGTGAGGCAGTTTTAGAATATGACTGAATTAGTTTCGGGGGCAATCCAAACTCTCTAAATCTTGCCTCAATGCTTTCAATTAATGGTTCAAATAAATTATGCTCTAGAAAGTAATGAACTATTGAGCCTAATGCACTTTGGTAAATTAAATCAATATTGCTAGGCATATTTTTAGATTGCACAGCATCATTAATGCCTCTATTAGTCAAAGCTGAGAGTATTTTATTACGCTGAAATTTTGGTAAGGAAGTTTCTACTGAAACGGTTGAATCTTGAATCGGAATGTCATCAATAGATTTTTGAAAATAATTACTTAAATATGATAGTAGTGAGCCACTAACAGCCTTACCAGTTTTTGAAATGCCACCTAACAAATGAATCTTATCTTTTGCTCGACTCATTGCTACATAGAGCACTCTCATTAATTCAAAGTGTGCCTGTTGTTTTTGTAAATACTGTAAATAAAGATATGTTTTACTCTCAGAGTCTTCATAGGAAGATTTTATAGGTGCTAGCAAAATATTCTTATTTGAGAACTCTTGAATTTGCATTAAAGGAAGTGTGTCACTTTTTCCTTTTTTACCAAGGCCAGGAATAATTACAGTATCAAATTCCAGACCTTTAGCTTGATGAATTGTCATTAACTTAACAGAGGCATACTGAGAGGGAGCATATAAATCTTTAACCATCAACTCAATTGTCTTGATATCTAAACTTTGGTTTTGTTCACAATGATTTAGTAATGAGAGAAATTGAGATCTAATACTTTTCTCTTGCTCATTTAATTCAATCTCATTACATAACTGACTTAAAGAATAAGAAAAACGCTCTACAAAAGAAAACTTACCTTCACTATAAATAGCCTCTTCAATCGCTAGGAATAAATGCCTAGAACGTACAGCACCATCAGCGCTCATATGTTGGGCTATACCATCATCGATTAACTGACTGAAAATTGTCTTATCTGTTGACTCACCAAAAGCTAACAAATCTTCTAACTTTAAGCCGCACCATGGAGCTCTGAGAATAGAAAGCCAAGCCAGGCGATCAGCCAAGCTAAGTAAAGCTCTAGTTAGACTTAGAAGGTCTCTTGTAAAAAGGTTAGACCTTAATGGCTCCGTTTTTAAGGCTTCAAAATTGATACTGCTATCCTGCAGCAATAATGTAATAGCCTTTAAATGTGATCTAGACCTTACAAGGACTGCAATCTCATGATTTGGATTATTTGAGATAGAGTTTTTAATAATTTTAACTACCATTTCAGCTTCTTCAAAGTCTTGATCTGCACTAAATGGATAAAAAGTAACCGCGTCATTTTGCTCAACTTGTGAAGCAGAATTAGATTGAGAATAATGAATAGCACCTAACAGTAAATTATTTTTATTTGGAAATATTTGAGAAAAAATCTTATTATTTTTCTCAACAATACTTTTATTTGACCTAAAGTTAGAGCTTAATGTTAATGAATTAATTTTGAGGCTTCCTATGCCACTTTTCATTATCTCAAGAAATATTCCAACTTGGGATTCACGAAATTTATAAATTGATTGCATTGGATCACCTACAAAAAAGATTGACTTTCCATCTCCTTTTTGCCAACCATCAACAAGCTTCTCTATTAAGCTTAATTGTGAATATGAAGTGTCTTGAAACTCATCAATTAATAGGTGCTTAATCTGATAGTCTAATAATAGGGCAATATCACTTACCTCTTCACGACTATCAAGTGCATTAATAGCCTGCATAACGACTTCTGAAAAATCTTGTAAACCTTTTTCTTTAAAGATCATCTTCAATTCTGCAACACTTAACTTTAAAACTTGAGCAATATCATTGATCTCTTTACTCGTTGATTCTGGAAAATATGCACTCGGTAAGTTGGCTAAATTATTAAGTATTTTTTTGAATTCATCTTCAGAATCTAAGTCTGCTAATATTTCTTTAAATACCATTTTTTCTTCTTTAAGCTCAGCTGGAAATCCAATGTTGGCATCAATTTTCTTTCTCCAGTTTCCAGTACTTTTAGTTAAAAGTAACTCAGAAATAGTTTGCCAATCTCCTAAATCTTCGATGGTTGCGCCTGGTAATTTATTAATTTTAGAAATATCATCCCTAGTATTAATTTCTAATAAATTAAAAAAAGATTTTCCTAGTATTTCAGAAGCAGCGTTTCTTAAGGTTTCAAGATATTCAACAATTAATTCTTGCGCTAGTACTTCTAATAAACTAATATCAAGAACGCCCTTTATATAAAGTTTTGGTAGCCATTGCTCTCGCTTTGAGAGCATCTGTACTATGAGCCGATAGAACCTATCTACATGATTATCAAGATATAACAAAACAGATGAAATGCTAGCTTGATACTCATCCTCCTCAATAAGTAATAGTGTATTTTCAGCTGCTTCTTGATAAATTTGCTCATACTCATAAGTATTGATCATTGTTTGAGGAGGAATCAATTGATCAATAGATGGATACCTTGAAACAATTAAACTTGAAAGCGAATCAATAGTAATTATTTTTATTCGTGAGGGATGATTAAGTAAATCCCACTCTTTCAGATTGGATTGTTCTAATACTTTGTTGGCAAGATCAAAGGTTTTGAGCTTATGTGGCTCCTCAGGTGGATGCAATCTTGCTCGATTAAGTGAGCTAATTATTCGATGCTTTAACTCATCTACCGCCCTGTTGGTAAATGTCATAACTAAAATATTTTCCGGCACATCTGCAGTGCCAAGTAATTTTAAATAACGCTGTGTAATTAGTTCAGTTTTTCCTGAACCAGCAGGAGCCTGAACAATGAAAGAATCACTTATATTTAGTGATTGATCTCTTTGCTTCTGATCATTCACATTGACTCTGGCGCACTAACCCCTAGAATAGACAGCCCATTATAAAGAACTTGTTTGGTTGCATGGATTACTGTCAATCTAGCTTGCGTAAGTTCTTTATCATCTAATATGAAAGGACAGACATTGTAGTAACTGTGAAATTGAGAGGCCAATTCACGTAAATAGTATGCAAGTTGGTGAGGTTCATACTGCATTGCAGAGGATTCTATGACACCTTTATAACGGCTCAACTCTCTTAGCATTGTTTTTTCACTCTCTTCTGTTAATAACCCTAAATCAGCATCTTTATAATTAAACACCACACCCTTTTCTTGTGCTTGCTTGAAAACAGAATTAATACGAGCATAAGCATATTGAATATAGAAAACTGGATTCTCATTTGTCTTTGATTTTGCTAAGTCTAGATCAAAATCCATATGCTGCTCTGACTTTCTAAGGATATAAAAAAAACGTGCAGCATCATTTCCTACCTCATTTCTTAAATCCTCTAGGGTCACAAAAGACCCACTTCTAGTAGACATTTGTACTTTTTTTCCACCTCTATAAAGGTTGGCAAATTGAACCAAAAGGATTTCTAATTTTTCAGGGTTATGATCAAACGCAGCAATTGAGGCCTTAACTCTCGCAATATAGCCATGATGGTCAGCCCCCCAAACATTAATTACTTTATCATATCCTCGCTCAAATTTTTCAAGGTGGTAGGCAATATCTGAAGCAAAGTAAGTATGATTTCCATTATCACGGACTACAACACGATCTTTTTCATCCCCATAATCTGTTGTTTTAAACCAAAGAGCGCCATCTTTTTTATAAACGTGCTTACTGTCTTGAAGTCGTTTAATACTAGCCTCTGAAAGTCCATTATCAATTAATGATTGCTCTGAAAACCATTTTTCAAAAACAACTCCAAACTCAGCTAGATCTTTTTTGATACCACTTAGAATACTTTCAATACCTACTGTAAAGATAGATTTAAAGCCCTCACCTAACAACTCTTTTGATCGTGAAATTAACTCATCAATATGAGACTCTTTGTTACCTCCTTCAAGCTCATCTTTGCAGATTCCCTCAAAAACTAATGCTGATTCTTTATGAAAAATGACGCCATGTATCTCCATAATATTACTGGCAATATCCTTAATATACTTTCCCTGATAGCCGTTATCAGGAAACCTTATTGTTTCTCCGCAAAGCGTCAAATATCTCAGGAAAATACTTACAGATAAGATATCCATCTGCCTCCCTGCATCATTTACATAGTACTCATTATCAACTTTATAACCTAAAGATCTTAGTAGGTTAGAAACAGTTGCCCCGTAAGCAGCCCCTCTTCCATGTCCAACATGAAGAGGGCCAGTTGGATTCGCTGAAACATACTCTAAAAGGATACTTTGGCCTGCTCCTATATTAGATGTCCCATAACCATCACCACCTTCAATAATTTCATTTATCACCGCAGCACTTGACTTATCTGAAAGAAAGAAATTAATAAATCCTGGGCCAGCAATTTCTGTTTTTTCAATAAAATCAGCACCATCTAATTGGTCAATAATAGTTTGTGCTAAGATAAGTGGATTAGTTTTAGCCTGCTTTGCTAAAATCAAAGCTATATTTGTCGCATAATCACCATGACTTTTATCTTTGGTATGATCTAGACGAACTTTTGAAGGCATCTCACTAAGCAATCCTTGATCTATTAAATCATGGATACATTTAGTCAATAGATTTTGCAGTTGCTCTTTCATATAATTAACTCGTTATTACTTTTTTGATTTTAGAACCTATTTTAATTTAACACGCCTACAAACTCGTGCTCAAATTCTACACTTAAGATTTAGTGTGCCTCTTGCCAGTTTAAGCCAATTCCTACATCAACCTCTAAAGGAATACTTAACTTCAAAGTATCTGACATCATAGTCCTTATAATTTCACCATACTCTTTAGCTTTATCGGCTTGAAGTTCAAATACAAGTTCGTCATGAACTTGCATAATCATCTTAACTCCATTTTTTTCTCTATCGATCCAGGACTGGATATCAAGCATAGCCTTTTTTATGATATCTGCTGATGAGCCTTGCATAGGAGCGTTAATTGCAGTTCTTAGTGCATGTTGTTGTAACATTTTATTTTTAGCATTGATTTGAGGCAAATAAAGCCTTCTGCCTAGAATTGTCTCTACAAATCCCTGCTCTTTAGCTCTTTCTTTAGTTTCGTCCATAAATCTTAAGACTCCAGGATAGTTCTCAAAATAACCATCAATATATTGCTTAGCTTCAGTCCTTGAGACATCTATTTGTTTTGCCAAGCCAAAGGCACTCATCCCATAAATTAAGCCAAAGTTTATTGCCTTAGCCTTTCGTCGTTGATCTTTAGTAACATTTGAAAGTTCAGTATCAAAAACTTGAGAGGCTGTTGCACTATGAACATCAACATTATTATTAAAAGCCTCAATTAAGCTCTTATCCTGTGAAATATGGGCCATTATCCTGAGTTCAATTTGAGAATAATCAGCAGCAAGTATTGCATTATCTTTATTTGC
The DNA here is from genome assembly GCA_905612405.1 of uncultured Candidatus Thioglobus sp. GTDB lineage: Bacteria > Pseudomonadota > Gammaproteobacteria > PS1 > Pseudothioglobaceae > Pseudothioglobus. Next base: position 28,819 of record CAJQRX010000030.1, on the reverse strand, counting down.
AATAAATGCTGATCTAATCTGAGCGCCTCGCTCTGTTCTAATTGGAATATTTTGAAAATTAGGTTTTGAAGAAGAAAGCCTTCCAGTTGCAGTTACTGCTTGATGGTATGAAGTGTGAAGTCGACCAGTCTTTCTATTAATTTGTTTTGGCAGCGCCTCTAAATAAGTAGAATTTAGTTTTGTTAAAGTTCGATAAGACATTATTAAATCAACTAACGGATGATCAAGCAACTTTAGAGCTTCTTCATTTGTTGATGGCTGACCCTTTGCTGTTTTCTTCTTTGGCTCTAAGTCAAAACCTTCCTCACTAAATAAAATTTGCTGAATTTGCTTTGGAGATTCAAGATTAAATTCATCGCCTGCAACTTCAAATGCTTGGGTCTGAATCTTCATCATTTCAGCTTTAACTTCAATCTGTTGATTAAAGAGTGATGTTTCATCTACAAATGCACCATTTCTTTCTAATTTCAACATAATTTTTATTAATGGAACCTCTATACTTTTATAAAGCAGCATCAATTTAGGATAATCTTGAAGCTTTGATTCCAGAACATTATTTAGCTCATTTGTTACAATGACATCCTCACACGCATAAGGCATTGCTTCATCAATATTAACCTGGTTAAAGGTTAATTGTTTTTTTCCACTGCCAGCAACATCTGCGTAATGAATTGTTTTGTGCCCCAAATAATGTAAGGCTAAATCATCCATATTATGGCGGCTTGCAACTGAATTCAAACAATATGATTTCAACATGGTGTCGTCAATAATGCCATTTAGACTAATATCAATATTAGCAAGCACATGAGCGTCGTATTTTAAGTTTTGTCCAACTTTACCTATAGTTTCGTTCTCAAGTAAGGGCTTTAAAGATGACATTACATGATGTCTAGCTAACTGAACTGGCGCATCTAAGTAGTCATGAGCAACTGGTAAATAATAACTATCTTTCTCAATAAGAAAAACAAGACCAACAATCTCAGCCTCCATATAATCAAGACTATTCGTCTCTAAATCAAATACAAAAGATTTACTATTAGACAGCTTAGTAAGCAATCCAGAAAAATCTTCTTCTGAGAGTATAAGATTTTGAGAATATCCTTCAAGAGAGATACTAGCAATAGGGCGTGGAATTTCATCAGTCACTTGCTCCTCATTCTCAGGAGCTCTAGGGGATATCTTTTCACCTAACTGCTTAAGCCACATTGAAAAACCGTACTCTCTAAAAAGCTCTAGTAATTCCTCTTTATTTTCTCCAGGCTCTTCCAATAGAATATTTAAAGGAAGTTCTACATCAAACTTAAGCTGAACTAATTTATAAGAAAGATCCAATATCTCAAAAGATTCCCTTAGTTTTTCACCAACCTTACCGCCGATCTTTTCTGCATTAGCCTTCACACCTTCAATATCTTCATAAAGTTCAAGCCACTTTGACGCAGTTTTTGGCCCAACACTCGGTACTCCAGGTATATTGTCAGCTGAGTCACCCGTTAAAGCCAGAAGATCTAATATTTGGTGAGGATTAACTCCCATCTTCTCTTTAACCTCTTCTTCACCATAGAGCTTACCCTTCATATCAAGCTGCTTAATATTGCCACCGACTAGTTGGAAAAGGTCTTTGTCGCCACTAGCAATAATTGTTTCAATGCCTTCTTCACGAGCAAGTTTAGCTAGCGTTGCAATAACATCGTCTGCTTCGACTCCTTTTTCACATAAAAAATGAAAGCCCATTGCTCTTACTATTCTATAAAGGGGCTCAATCTGAATAACTAAATCATCCTCTGCTGGACTCCTATTTGCTTTGTAGTCTGGAAACATTTCATGACGAAAATTTGAACCTTTTGCATCAAAAATCATAATAATCTTTGCGCCCTGATACTTTCTTTGTAAATGTTTTATCGCATTTACAACACCAAACATAGCTCCAGTAGGGAAGCCACTTTCGTTTGTCAAGTTTTGAGATAGCGTTGAGAAATATGAGCGAAATAAAAACGCTGAGCCGTCTACTAAAATGAGTTGCTGATTCATTCCTAAATTTTACCTCTAAACCAAGTTTTTTTATTGGAAACTACTTGAGGAATTTAAACTTTCAACCATTATATTTTGAGCTTACGCATGAATTGTTAGATAAAATATACTAATGTCAGACGCCCTCATAACTCTAAACAATATTAGCCTTAGTCATAATGGGAAAAATATTCTTGATGATGTCAGCTTTAAACTTCATCCAGGTGAATTTATTACCTTAATAGGGCCTAATGGTGCCGGAAAAAGCTCATTAATTAAGATTCTTTTAGGAGTTATTAAGCAGGATGCTGGAGAAATTATTCATAGTGGAGATTTAAAACTTGGATATACACCTCAATCATTTACAGCAAATCCATACATTCCAATATCTGTTATAGATTTTTTGACTTTAAATCAGAAATTAGATCATGATTTTACGAGTCAAACATGTGAGCTTACTGGCATTGAAGATTTACTTGAAATGCCACTCAAAAATCTCTCAGGTGGCGAGTTGCAAAAAATCTTATTAACAAGAGCGCTTCTAAATAAGCCTAATGTGTTGATTTTGGATGAACCAGCACAAAATCTTGATGTTGATGGACAAATGCAGCTTTATAAATTAATTCAGAACATTCATCAAAAACAAAACTGTGCTGTACTTATGGTTTCCCATGATCTTCATAGAGTAATGAAAGAATCAACTCAAGTTCTATGTCTTTACCATCATATCTGCTGCGAGGGACTCCCTGAATCCATATTAAAAGATGCTCAATTCAATGACTTATTTGCTGATCAAATCCATGAATTGATGGCTACTTATGAGCATCATCATAACCATCAGCACGATCATTAGACGAGTCCAAATAGACTCTAAATGATATAATTACTTTTTTTTTATTATTACAATTATGAAAGATATTATTGAAGCCGCATTCGAAGATCGAGCGCATATTATTCCTGATTCTGCAAGCAAAGAAATTAAACAGGCTGTTGATGAAGCAATCCATCTCCTCGATTCAGGAAAAGCTAGAGTTGCAGAGCAAAGAGGGATTGGTGACTGGCATGTTAATGAATGGTTAAAGAAAGCGGTATTGCTTTCATTTAGACTTGCAGATAACGTCCCTATGCAATCTGGTTTTACGCAGTACTATGACAAAGTGCCATCCAAGTATGCAAATACAACAGCTGAAGAGTTTCAAGCATCAGGCGTAAGAGTAGTTCCTCCAGCAACTGCTAGGAGAGGATCTTATATAGCGTCAAATACTGTTTTAATGCCATCTTATGTAAATATTGGTGCTTATGTTGATTCTGGAACAATGATCGATACATGGGCTACTGTAGGTTCTTGTGCTCAAATTGGCAAAAATGTTCACCTTTCAGGTGGCGTAGGTATTGGTGGAGTACTGGAACCATTACAAGCGAGCCCAACAATCATAGAGGATAACTGCTTTATTGGAGCTAGATCAGAAGTAGTTGAAGGCGTTATCGTTGAAGAAGGTGCTGTTATTTCAATGGGTGTTTATATTGGTCAATCAACTAAAATTTTTAATAGAATGACAGGTGAAGTAACATATGGCCGAATACCTGCAGGCTCTGTGGTAGTTTCTGGCAACCTTCCGTCAGCAGATGGAAGCTATTCACTTTATTGCGCCGTTATAGTTAAACAAGTTGATGCTAAAACAAGATCTAAGGTTGGAATTAATGAGCTACTACGAGGAATTTAATTACATCTTTCAAAGTAATAAAAAACCCGCCTAAAAGCGGGTTTTTTATTGAGTTAATATGAATTACTTAGTAAAGGTTTTGTATAACAAAAAAACTGCAACTAAACCAACTAAGTTTGCAGAACCAAGCCCAGTAATAATATCTGTAAGTCTCCCAATAACATCACCAGGTAGGAATGCAGCTTGATCTCCAAAAATTATTTGAACAACAACAGCAAGTGCAATAATACTTACGCCGCCTTCAGTTAATTTTTTTGCCCAACCAATTATATTATCAAACATATTTTCTCTCCATTTGTTTTAAGACAACCAGATTCTCTACTGGTTGATAAACTTTTTATAGTATCAAAATGAGTGTGTCAAGTTTTCTAGATATCTAGTGACTTAAATTAGCTAACTTCATCATGAGGAATTTTATTCAGCTAATAAAAAACCCGCCATTAGGCGGGTTTTTTATTGAGTTAATACGTATTACTTAGAAGAAAAGATTGTATACAACAATCCTGCTGTAATTAAACCAACTAAGCCAGCACCACCTAGAGCACCGATCATATCCGTAAGCCTAGCAACTACATCACCAGGTAGGTATGGAGCATTTGAACCAAATATTACTTGAACAACAACTGCAAGTGCTACAAGACCAACACCAGCTTCAGTTAATTTTTTTATCCAACCAGTTACATTACTTAACATATTTTCTCTCCATTTGTTTTTAAGATAACCAACATTCTTGCTGATTGATGGACTTTTTATAGTAACAAAAACAGAGTGTCAAGTTTTCTTGATGAAAAAAAGCCAAAAAAAAGGCCAAAATGACGTAAATTTGCTCAAATGTTGCAAAAAAACAACAGAATTAAAGCTTAGGTTACTACAGACAGAAAAATTCCTAAGAATACGGTCATACCAATGAAATTATTATTAATAAATGCCTTAAAATATTCTTCTTTTTGGCGTTTTTTCAGTAAAAATTGATGGTAAATCATAAAAAATGCAATAATAACTAAAGAAAAGTCATAAATTAACCCTAAATCGAAACTATTGCCAATTAATACAAACACAATAATTAGTAAAATTTGCAATAAAGTGATAATAATTTGATCGTATTTTGCAAAAAGAATTGCCGTTGACTTTACTCCAATCTTTAAATCTTCATCGCGATCAGCCATTGCATAAAAAGTATCATAAATCAACGTCCAAACTAGAGTTGCAATAAAAACTAGCCAAGCAGTGGAAGGTATCGCTTCAGATTGAGCACTAAAAGCCATAGGCACGCTCATTCCAAATGCTGCGCCTAAAACTAGTTGTGGTAAATTAGTCCAGCGCTTTGTAAAAGGATATAAAGTTGCCAGTAAAAGCGCGATTAAAGACAATTTAATAGTTAAGAGATTAGTTTGCAGAACTAAGCCTAATGCAAGGAGTAATAACAGACCAAATAATATTAATGCAGAATTGGATGAAATCTCGCCAGTAGCAAGAGGTCTTTTATGAGTTCTTACTATATGTTTATCAATTTTTTGATCAGCAAAATCATTAATAACGCACCCAGCAGTTCTCATTATAAAAACTCCCAAAGTGAAAATAATTAATATATCTAAATCAGGCCATCCATCTGCACTTAGAAATAAAGCCCAATAAGTTGGCCATAAAAGTAATAATGACCCAATAGGCTTATCAAGCCTCATTAAGCGAATATATGCATTCATAGTTTATTTAAAAATTCTTCAAGATCATTAGGCAAGGGAGCTGTTACTTTTTGTATCTCATTAGTAATAGGGTTTGTAAAAACAATTGATTTAGCATGTAAAAAAAGTCGATTCAACCCTTTCTTTTTCATTAATTGATCAAAACTATTATCACCATACTTATCATCTTGGGCTACTGGATGACCAGCATACTTTGCATGGACTCTAATTTGATGAGTCCTTCCAGTTTCTATAGCTACTTCAACTAGTGAAGCGCTTTCATCATCCATAAGAAAATTTTTGATTGGATGGAAATGACTCACTGAGTCTTTTCCTTTTGAATCAATAACACTATTCCTTGAGTTTTGATAAATCGGCGCATCAATAGTATGCTTTTTCTTACTCCAGCTATTTTTAACAAGTGCAATGTAACGCTTTTCCACTTGATGATTGACTAACTGCTCATGGAATGATTTTAATACTGATCGTTTTTTAGCAAGAACTAAACATCCTGATGTTCCTCTATCAAGTCGATGGACAAGTTCAATCGGCTCTTTGTATTGGCTTTTAAGTGCTTCAATAATTCCAATAGTGACTCCACTTCCGCCGTGAACTGCCATTCCATGTATCTTATTAAGTACTAATAAGCCTTTATCCTCATAAAGAATTGAAGAATTAAGCAATTTAAGAAGTCCATCAGATGGATTGATATCCTTTTCAGTAGAGGTTCTAATAGGTGGAATTCGAATAACATCTTCAGAAACAAGCTTATAGTCTGCTTTTTTTCTACCTTTATTAACGCGGACTTCACCTTTTCTAATAATTCGATAAATACGGGACTTTGGCACACCTTTAAGCTGCTTAATTAGATAATTATCAAGTCGCTGCCCAATTGAAAACTCATCAACAGTTATAAACCTTGGAGCATCATGAGTAGTCATAAGATCACGAAAAAAATAGCCGATTAAAGTTCTCAGTGGTGGTTTTAGCAATCTCAGAAATACTCGTATTACGAATTTCTGCAAGCTTTTCTGCTACATAGTATGTATAAGCTGGACTATTAGGCCTTCCTCTATTAGGAACAGGGGTTAAATATGGTGAATCTGTTTCAACTAAAAGGCGATCGGCAGGTATTTTTCTTGCAACATCACGCAAAGATTGAGCACTTTTAAACGTCAAAATACCCGAAAAAGAAATGTAATAACCAAGATCCAATGCTGCTTTGGCAGTTTCCCAGTCCTCAGAAAAGCAGTGCATAACGGCTGACTCAGCCTTCTCTTCAGAGAGAATTTTGATAGTGTCAGATTTAGCTTCTCTAGTATGAATAATCAGAGGCTTTCCACAAATATTGGATGCCTTAATATGCCTACGGAAGCGATCTCTTTGCCAGTCAGCCTGATCTTCCTTAACATGAAAATAATCCAAACCAGTCTCACCAATTGCAATTATTCTGTCACTTTTTGCATATTCTAGTAATTCTTGTGTAGTTGGGTCTTTACAATTAGTTTCTGTTGGATGAACGCCAACTGATGAATAAATATTAGAATAGGCTAATGCAAGATCATGGACTTGATCAAAATGTTCCAAATCGATACAGACACACAGGAACTTCGTTACAGAGAGCTCACTGGCGTGCTTGAGCATTGACTCAATACTTCCTCCGAAAGCATCTAAGTCAACTCGGTCTATGTGGCAATGAGAGTCTATTATTTCCATAGTCAAAAATTATAGCTGAATTTCCAAAAGTGAGCGATTATCTGAAACAAATGGAACTTTTAAAATATGTACTTTTGACTTCATTTTTTGCATCTTCTCTTCATTAATATTGTCGCCCTTCATCATTAAGTAACGCCCATCATCTGCTATTAAATGTTTCACTTTTTCAATCGTAGTAGCTACATCTGCAAATGCTCGAGAAGTTACTTGAGGAAAAGACTGATGGTAATTAAATAACTCCACCCTACTATTAACTACAGTTAAATTAGTCAAAGACAGTTCTGTTTTTACAGTTTGCATAAATCGGCATTTTTTACCAACACTATCAATGACAAAAACGCTAGTTTTAGGCATCATAATTGCAATGATGATTCCAGGCAAGCCGGCTCCAGAGCCAACATCTAGTAATAATCCAGGCTTTATAAAACTTAATATTGAAAGGCTATCCAAAAAGTGTTTTTTAATTGACTCTAAGGGGTCGCGTATGGCACTTAAATTGTATACCTTATTCCATTTAATAATTAATCCATGGAACTTAAGGAGTTGCTGAACTTGAAACTCCGAGAGGACAATATTCATTAACTCTGCGCCTTCGCAGAGCAGCCTCTCATTTTCATTCATGATAGGGCTTTGTAAGTTTTCAAAAAAACCAATAATATAGAAATTGATGCTGGGGTTACGCCCTGAATTCTACTAGCTTGACCAATTGTTTCGGGCTTGTATTCATTAAGCTTTTGCCTAACCTCATTTGATAGGGCTTTAATCTCACTGTAATTGATATCGGATGAAAGTCTGGTATTCTCATTTTTACGATATTTTTCAATTTCATCTAATTGTCGTTTTATATATCCCTCATATTTAATTTGATTTTCTACTTGCTCAATAATCATCCTATCTTCCAGAAAAGGTTTTGCATTTTCAATTTTACTAAGCAATTTATAGTCGATATTTGGTCTTTTTAGTAAGGCTTCTAAACTATATTCATGACTGAGCTTTATCCCCAAAACTTCTTCGGCTTGGACATCTCCTGATTGAACCCAAAAAGACTTTAAACGTTTTTTTTCATTCGCCACTTGCTCATATTTTCCATTAAAAGAAAGCCAGCGTAGATCATCAATAAGTCCCATTTCTCTAGCTTGTGGGGTTAATCTTTCATCAGCATTATCTTCTCGAAGTAAAAGTCGATATTCAGCTCGAGAGGTAAACATTCGATAAGGCTCTGATGCTCCTTTGGTCGTCAAATCATCAACCATAACGCCTATATAAGACTCATCCCTTTTAGGCGTCCAAGGATCCTTCTCTTGAACCTGTAATGCAGCGTTAATTCCAGCTAATAAACCTTGCGCAGCTGCTTCTTCATAACCAGTAGTTCCATTAATTTGTCCTGCAAAGAAAAGACCTGATATTTTCTTAACTTCCAATGTTTGTTTCAACCCTCTAGGATCAAAAAAATCGTATTCAATAGCGTATCCTGGACGAATGATCTTTGCATTTTCAAAGCCTTTTATAGAGTTGACAAAATCTTCTTGCACTTCATATGCTAGCGAGGTTGAGATACCATTTGGATATACTTCATGAGTTGTAAGACCTTCTGGTTCAACGAATATTTGATGTGAATCTCTTTCTGCAAATCTAACAACCTTATCCTCAATTGAAGGGCAATATCGAGGACCAACACCTTCAATTTTTCCACTATAGAGTGGTGAATCTTTTAGGCCATTAGTAATATATTCATGAGTTTTTGCGTTCGTATGAGTAATAAAACATGGAATTTGTTGTGGGTGATCAGCTAACCTCCCCATAAATGAAAAGGTTGGTAATGGAGTATCACCCTCTTGTTTTTGTAAGATGTTATAGTTAATTGTTCTCCCATCAAGGCGAGGTGGTGTTCCTGTTTTTAGTCTTCCTACACCTAAATCATAGGAGCGTAATCGTTCAGATAAAACATTAGCTGGGGCATCACCAGCCCTTCCTCCTTGATAATTTTGTTTACCAATATGTATAATTCCGCCCAAAAAAGTGCCTGAAGTTAAGATGACCTTATCTGCAAAGAATTCCAAACCCATTTGCGTTATAACGCCTTTAACTCTGTTATTTTCAATAATTAAATCATCAACTGGCTGCTGAAATAAACTTAGATTCTCTTGATTTTCAATTTTGCTTCTTATTGCTGCTTTATATAATATTCTATCTGCTTGAGCTCGAGTTGCCCTAACAGCTGGACCTTTGGATGCGTTGAGTGTTCTAAACTGAATACCTGACACATCAATAGCTTTTGCCATTATGCCGCCCATTGCATCGATCTCTTTTACGAGATGACCCTTACCAATGCCGCCAATCGCAGGATTACAACTCATCTGGCCTAATGTCTCAACATTATGAGTTATTAGTAATGTATCAACGCCCATTCTAGCTGATGCAAGAGCTGCCTCTGTGCCAGCATGGCCTCCACCAACAACAATTACAGGATAATATTTACTTTTATTCATTTTTTTGTTTTTCAATACAAAAGGCCCGAAATAATTCGGGCCTTTAATTATACTCTCTAAGCTTTAGACTAAATTCTTAAGTCTAAACCCGATTAAAGCAAAGATTAATACTTATAACCAGCTTCAAATAAAGTCTCTTGAGACGAAGGCTGAGAGCCAGCAACATAATCCCCAGTAGAAGACTCTGAATTAGCTTGGCATCTTGCCATTAATGCCTTTTGGCCTGCTTCAATATCACTACCTTTCCAGGCTTGTAAACATGATTGCTGCAAAGCTCTTCCATAAGAAAATGTCAAACTTGTTGCGCTCTTATGTTCGATACTATTCATAGTATTAAGATAAACAGAGGCATCTTCTTCTGTTAACCCACCTGACAGAAACATAATTCCTGGAACTGCTGCTGGCACGCAACGATTCATTGTGCGAACGGTCATCTTAGCAACCTCCTCTGAACTAGCTTTATTTGAATTATCGGCGCCAGAAACAGTCATTGAAGGCTTTAATAGTGTTCCCTCTAAGAAAACGTTATTTTCTGAGCAAGCTTTGTAGACTTCAACTAAGACTTTCTCTTGCACTTCTGCTGTCTTCTCAATAGTATGATCTCCATCCATTAAAATTTCAGGCTCAATAATAGGGACAAGTCCCGACTCTTGACAAATTTTTGCGTATCTTGCAAGACCCCAAGCATTCTCTTTAATTGCAAGATTTGTAGGGCACCCATCAGCAGTAATTTGTAACACAGCGCGCCATTTTGCAAAACGTGCTCCTTGTTTATAATACTCAGCAGTTCTCTCAGCAAGACCCTCTAAACCCTTACACCATGTCTCTACTTCATGCCCACCAGCTAATGGACTTAATCCTTTATCTACCTTAATACCTGGAATTATTCCCAGCTTATTAATTTTTGAAACCATAGTTTCACCATCAAGGTGGTTTTGATAAAGTGTTTCTTCAAAAAGGATTATTCCACTAATATATTCACCAATACCTTCAGTAGTAAAGAGCATTCCACGATAGGCTTGACGATTTTCTTCTGTATTCTCAATATTAATGCCAGCAAGACGTTTGCCTATTGTTGGAGTAGACTCATCTACTGCAAGAAGACCTTTGCCTCCAGTAGCCAATTGATTTGCAGTTTGTCTTAATTCTTCTTGATTATTTATCATAATTTTCACCTTTTTATTTTACTTTTAATAATTTCCATCACCGACACGCAAAATTTTCATCAGATTTGTGCCGCCCGATTTATCTTTATGCATCCCCTTTGTAACAATAACAATATCACCTTTTTCAACTTGAGATTTATTTTCTAAATTTTCGATAACATGGGTATTGACATGATTCCAGTCATCCGCACTTGTTTTATTTATATAGCAAGGATAAACTCCTCTATAAATAGTAACTTTTTTTAAAGTTTTGTAATTATCAGACATTGCAAAAATTGCGATATTTGAACTAATTCTTGACATCCAGAGTGCTGTTTTTCCGGTTTGAGTTAAGGTTGCTACTACTTTTGCACCCAAATGATTAGCAGCATACATAGAACTCATAGCGATTGTTTCATCAATACCTTCAAAATGCTCATGAAGCCTATGATGAGATACTTTTGCTGTTGGGCTTTTCTCAGTTTCCAAACAGACATCATTCATTGTTTTTACTGCTTCTATAGGATGAGCACCTACTGCAGTTTCTGCAGAAAGCATCACTGCATCAGTACCATCTAAAACTGCGTTTGCAACATCAAAAACCTCTGCTCTAGTTGGTATAGGACTAGTGATCATTGATTCCAGCATTTGAGTTGCTGTAATAACAAATCTATCATTCGCCCTAGCCAATAAGATTAGGCGTTTTTGTTGGGCAGGTAACTGAGGATCTCCAATTTCAACACCTAAATCTCCCCGTGCAACCATAATTCCTGCAGATTCTTGAATAATCTCATTAATCACATCCTCTTGCAATGCTTCAGCTCGCTCAATTTTTGCAATAACACTAGCATTCGATCCAGCCCCCTTAAGGAGCCTCTTGGTTTCACGAATATCGTCTGCATGGATAGGAAAAGAAATAGCTACATAATCAGCATCTGCCTTAGCTACAATAAGAATATCTTGCTTATCTTTTTCAGTCAAGGCACTGGCACTTAAACCGCCGCCACGTAAATTTATTCCTTTATTATTATATAAAATTCCGCCCTGTAAGACTTCAGTTAAAATTTTTGGGCCCTTTATATGTAAAACTTTGAGAATAATTTTTCCGTCATCTAAGAGCAAGGTGTTTCCAGCAATTAAGTCATTTGGAAGCTGTTTATAAGCTACTCCAACAGCACTCTGGCTACCTTCAGATGTTGCCAATTCAGCATCAAGAGTAAATTGGTCTCCATTTTTAAGCTCTATCTTATTATCTATAAAAGAAGAAATTCTAATCTTTGGGCCTTGGAGGTCCATCAAGATTCCAATAAAAACATCATTTTCTTTTTCATACTTTCTGACTTGAGCAATTCGCTCTAAATGTTCTTTTTCATTATTATGCGAAAAATTAATTCGAATAACGTTTACGCCAGCATCTAAAATTCCTTTTAAAACTTTAGGGTCATCAGTTGAAGGCCCAAGAGTAGCTAAAATTTTTGTTCTTCTATTAATTATTTTGCTCCTGCATTCTTTTCTCTAAAACTTCCACAACTGGAAGTGTATTCCCTTCTAGAAACTCTAAAAATGCGCCTCCACCAGTTGAAATATAGGATATTTTATCTTCAATATTAAATTTACTAATAGCTGCCAAGGTGTCACCGCCGCCCGCAATTGAAAAAGCGTCTGAATCTGCAATTGCATGCGCTATTTTCTCGGTACCATTTGCAAATTGCTCAAATTCAAATACCCCCACAGGCCCATTCCAAACTATTGTTCCAGCATTTTTCATAATTTCACATAACTCATCAACAGAGTTAGGTCCAATATCAAAAATCATATCGTCAGAAGCAATGCTACTTGAATTTTTACTTTCTGCGGTTGCAAACTCAGAGAATTCTTTTCCACAAACTACGTCGCCAGGGATAGGGATTTGGCAATGCTCCATTAATGCTTGAGCTGTAGGGATAAGATCATGCTCACACAAGGACTGTCCAACACTATAGCCCTGAGCCGCAATAAATGTGTTGGCAATACCTCCACCAACCACTAACTGATCAACAATTTTAGAAAGTGAATCAAGAACCGTTAATTTAGTTGATACTTTTGATCCTCCAACAATCGCAACCATTGGTCTTTTTGGATTTTCCAGCGCCTTCCCAAGAGATTCAAGTTCACCAATGAGTAGGGGTCCAGCGCAAGCAATAGGCGCAAACTCAGCAACGCCATAGGTTGAAGCATGAGCTCTATGCGCAGTCCCAAAAGCATCTTGAACACAAACATCACATAAAGATGCCATTTTTCTTGATAAGGCCTCATCATTTTCTTTTTCACCCTCATTAAATCTGACATTTTCACAAAGCACAACTTCACCAAAATTCATCTCAACACCATCAAGCCAGTTTGATAGAAGAGTTACTGGCTGTCCTAGTAAATCAGAGAGATGCTTAGCTACTGGTTTAAGCGAATAATTTTCATCGAACTCACCAGCATTTGGCCTTCCAAGGTGTGACATTATCATTACCTTGGCGCCAGCTTTAAGTGCGTGAGTAATAGTTGGCAATGAAGCTACAATACGGGTATCACTAGTAATCTCACCATTTTTTATTGGGACATTTAAATCTTGTCTAATTAAAACTCTCTTTCCACTTAAATCAAGATCAGTCATCTTAAGTAAATTCATCAAATACCTCCAAGTCAAATTAAAACTACTTTGAAATGTGTCCAGCTAAACGCAACAGGTTGCACGTATAACTATATTCATTATCATACCAAGAGACTATTTTAACAAATGTTGAGTCCATTGACATGCCTGCCTCAGCATCAAATATTGAAGCAAAAGTACTTCCAACAAAGTCTGTCGAAACAACTTTTTCATCTGTATAGCCTAAAACGCCTTTCATTGGGCCCTCAGAAGCTGACTTCATTGCAGCACAAATAGCCTCATAATCAGACTCATCATTAAGCTCAACAGTTAAGTCAACAACTGAAACATCTGAAGTTGGCACTCTAAAAGCCATCCCAGTTAATTTACCATTAAGTTCAGGTAGAACTTTACCCACCGCTTTTGCAGCGCCTGTGGATGATGGAATAATATTTTCTAATATGCCTCGGCCACCACGCCAGTCTTTCAAAGAAGGGCTATCAACGGCTTTTTGAGTTGCTGTAGCTGCATGAACTGTAGTCATCAAACCACGCTTAATACCCCATTCATCATTAAGTACTTTGGCAATTGGAGCTAAACAATTTGTTGTGCATGAAGCAGCTGATACTATCGCTTGACCATTGTATGCGTCATGGTTGACGCCATAGACAAACATTGGTGTGTGGTCTTTTGAAGGCGCTGACTGTATTACTTTTTTAGCACCTGCATCTATATGGGCCTGACAAAGCTCTTCTGTTAAGAAAAAACCAGTACAGTCGATAACTAAATCTGCTCCAACTTCTCCCCACTTTAAATCTGCAGGATTACGCTCAGCAGTTAAGCGAATCTTTTTCCCATCAATGACAAAATTATTTCCTTCAACTGTGACATCTTTACCAAACCTTCCATGCACTGAATCATATTTGAGCATATAAGATAGATAATCATTATCAAGCAGGTCATTAATTCCAACTACTTCTAAATTATCAAAATCTTTATCAATTGCACGAAAAACCATTCTACCAATTCGACCAAAACCATTAATTCCAACTTTTATTGTCATCTTAAACTCCTATTAAAAATTAACTTAAAACTCTGTTAACAGTAGAAATTACATTATCTACTGTAAACCCAAAATGTTTAAATAGCTCTCCTGCTGGCGCTGATTCACCATATGTGGTCATTGAAACTATCCCTCCTTCAAGGCCTACATATTTATACCAAGACTCTGCAACGCCAGCTTCTATAGCAACGCGCTTAACTCCAGGTGTTAATACGGCATCCTTATATGCTTGATTTTGCTCATCAAAAACATTTGTGGAGGGCATTGATACAACACGAACCTTCCTATCACTCATCATTTTTGCAGCATCAACTGCCAATGAAACTTCTGAGCCAGTAGCAATTAAAATTATGTCAGCATCACCGCTACAATCTTTAAGAGTGTATCCACCTTTCTCAATGTTATTCACTTGCTCAATGGTTCGCTCCATTGGAGTCAAGTTTTGTCTAGAGAAAATTAATGCGGTTGGCGCGTCACCTCTTAACATAGCTATTTTCCAAGAAACTGCAGACTCAATGGCATCACAAGCTCGCCAAGTTTGAAAGTTAGGTATGACTCTCATAGTTGCTATCTGCTCGACAGCCTGATGAGTTGGACCATCTTCACCAAGACCAATTGAATCATGTGTATAAACAAAAATTGTTCCAATCTTCATCATTGCAGACATTCGAAGAGCATTTCTCATATATTCCATGAACATAAGAAATGTTGCGCCATAAACTTTAAAGCCACCATGCAGAACCATACCATTCATCATTGCCGCCATACCAAATTCACGCACTCCCCAAGAAATATAGTTTCCATTTGCATTTTCAGCATTAACTACAACACTTCCAGACCAATTGGTCAAATTTGAGCCAGTTAAATCGGCAGATCCACCAAATAATTCAGGAACTATTGGGCCCATAGCTTCGATTGTATTTTGTGAAGCTTTTCGTGAAGCTATATTAGGCATGTCTTGCTGCGTCTTAGCAATAAAGTCATCCATTTTTGAGCCAAAATTATCTGGTAAGCTTCCAGAAATTCGACGCAGAAATTCAGCAGCTTCGCTTGGAAAGCTACCACTATAAGCTTTAAATTTTTCATTCCATTCGTCTTCTACTTCAGCGCCTTCAGCCTTATGATCCCACCCCTTATAAATCTCTTCAGGAATTTCAAATGGCCCATAATTCCAACCAAGTTTTTCTCGTGTTTTTGCAATTTCCTCATCACCTAAAGGTGCACCATGACAGTTATGAGAACCTGCTAGGTTAGGAGAGCCATAACCAATTACAGTACGAGTGCATATTAAAGTGGGCCTATCATTCATTGCTTTAGCTTCAACTATAGCAGCATTAATAGCTTCAGGATCATGACCATCAACATCAGATAAAACATGCCAGTTGTAAGATTTAAAGCGGCCAGGGACACCTTTTTCCATCCAATCTCCAATATGTCCATCGATTGAAATATCATTATCATCCCAGAATGCTATTAATTTCCCTAGTCCAAGAGTTCCAGCCATCGCGCAAGACTCATGAGACAGCCCCTCCATAAGACAACCATCGCCCATAAAAGCATACGTATGATGATCTACAATAGAATGGCCTGGCTTATTAAATTGAGCAGCAAGAGTTCTTTCCGCAATAGCCATGCCAACTGCATTACAAATACCTTGACCTAGTGGGCCTGTCGTTGTCTCAACTCCATCAGCATAACCATATTCTGGATGCCCAGGTGTTTTGGAATGAAGTTGACGAAAATCTTTTAGATCATTGATACTTAAATCGAAACCAGCCAAATGAAGTAATGAGTAAATAAGCATTGATCCATGACCATTTGATAGAACAAATCGATCTCTATTTGACCAATTTGCGTTTGACGGATTAAACTTTAAGTGTTTATTCCATAAAACTTCTGCAATATCAGCCATTCCCATTGGGGCGCCGGGGTGTCCAGAGTTTGCTTTCTGCACCGCATCCATACTCAAGGCACGGATAGCATTTGCTAGTTCAATTTGTGTCGCCATTGTTTAAACCCTTGAAAATATCATGAACTGTAAATTATACATTTTTTTATACTTTTCTATCGTCAAAAAGCCCATATAAAAGCAAATATCAGGAATAATATTCAATTGAAGTATAGTATCTTTATCAAATTATGAAATACTTTGTAATCTATAATTACTTCTTTTTTAATGTATTAAAATTATACTTTTGATGAAAAACTCTTGTAATACATTTTGTGACAAATTGAGTGCTACTTTATCAAATCTTGAGCTAATAGATATATATAAGGATTTTCATGTTTGAAAATGTAATCTGGCTAGATGATGTTGGTATGTCTGATGTTGAAAAAGTTGGCGGCAAAAATGCCTCTCTAGGTGAAATGATTAGTGGGCTGAGCTCTCAGGGTGTTAGGGTTCCTGGAGGCTTTGCAACAACAGCTGAAGCATTTGAATCTTTTTTACATCATTCAAATTTGAAAATTAAGATTAATGAGCTTCTTGTTTCTCTTGATATTACTGATATTAAAGAGCTCACCAAAACTGGCGCAATAATTCGTCAGTGGGTTGAAGAAGCTCCATTTCCAGAAGATCTTCATAAATCTATTGTTGAAAGTTACCAAAAATTAACTGAAAAATATGGCTCTTCTGTAACTTTTGCGGTTCGCTCATCAGCTACTGCAGAAGACTTACCTGAAGCATCATTCGCTGGTCAGCAGGAAACCTACCTTAATGTTAGCGGTATAGATAATATTTTGACTTCTATTAAAAAAGTATTCGCATCACTTTATAATGATCGAGCAATTTCATATAGAGTTCACCAGGGCTTTGAACATGAAATGGTATCTCTTTCTGCAGGAGTCCAGCAGATGGTTAGGAGTGATATTGGAGCAAGTGGAGTAATGTTTACGCTAGACACTGAATCTGGATTTGATGAAGTTGTATTTATTACCTCTGCTTATGGATTAGGAGAAACTGTCGTACAAGGATCTGTAAATCCAGATGAATTTTATGTTCATAAACCAACACTTAAATCAGGAAAGCCAGCAATTTTGTCTAGAGGCCTTGGCTCTAAGTCAATAAAAATGATTTATTCAGATGCAAAATCAAGCTCCCCAGTTACAACTATTGAAGTTGATTCACAAGAGCGACTAAGATTTAGTTTAAATGACGCTCAAATTGAAGAGCTAGCTGAATATGCAATGAAAATTGAGAAACATTATGGAAGAGCTATGGATATTGAGTGGGCTCTTGATGGATCTGATGGAAAAATTTACATTGTTCAAGCAAGGCCTGAAACTGTAAAAAGTCGACAAAGCATACAGAGAATTGAGCGTTATAAGCTCCTTGAAACCTCTGAAGTTCTCATAGAAGGCCGTGCAATTGGACAAAAAATTGGAACTGGTCAAATTAGAATAATTAAAAGCTTATCAGAAATGGATCTGGTTAATAAGGGTGATGTTCTAGTAACTGATATGACTGACCCTGATTGGGAGCCTGTCATGAAACTTGCATCTGCAATTATTACAAACCGTGGTGGTAGAACCTGTCATGCAGCAATTATAGCTAGAGAGCTTGGTGTACCAGCAATTGTTGGGACGGGCAATGCAACTGAAATACTTAAAGACTCTAAAGTGATTACAGCATCTTGTGCTGAAGGTGATACAGGAAAAGTCTATAAAGGAACTTTAAAATTTGAGCATACATTCTCTGAAGTAAGTAATCTGCCAGAAATTCCTGTAAAAATTATGATGAATGTAGGCAATCCTTCTAGAGCATTTGATTTTTCAAGCATTCCAAATGCGGGAGTAGGTCTTGCTAGACTCGAATTTATTATTAATAATACAATTGGTATTCATCCTAAAGCCTTACTTGATTTTGACAACCTTCCAAAAGATCTCAAAGATGAAATTCAAAAAAGAACCTCCTGCTATAAATCTCCTATAGATTTTTATATCCAAAAATTAACTGAAGGCATTTCAACAATTGCTGCAAGCTTTTCCAAATCACCAGTGATTATTAGAATGTCTGATTTTAAATCTAATGAATATTCAAATTTATTTGCAGGTGAGCTATATGAGCCACATGAAGAAAATCCAATGATCGGCTTTCGGGGTGCATCTCGATATATCTCTTCAGATTTTAGAGAGTGCTTTGAACTAGAATGTCTTGCAATTAAAAATGTTAGAAATGAAATGGGTTTTAAAAATGTTGAAATAATGATTCCTTTCGTTCGAACGACCACTGAAGCTTCAAAAGTAATCGAACTCTTAAAAGAAAATGGGCTGGAGCGAGAAAAAGATGGTTTAAGAATAATCATGATGTGTGAACTTCCATCAAATGCTATTATAGCCGATGATTTTTTACAATATTTTGATGGATTCTCTATTGGCTCAAACGATTTGACACAATTAACACTTGGCATGGATAGAGACTCTGGCCTAATAGCTGAAGGATTTGATGAAAGGAATGATGCAGTTAAAAAATTAATTACCATGGCTATTGAGGCATGTCATCGTCAGGGAAAATATATTGGTATATGTGGTCAAGGACCTTCAGACCATATTGATTTTGCAGAGTGGCTGTTAGAACAAGAGATAACTAGCATCTCCCTAAACCCTGATACTGTAGTTGAAACTTGGAATAAACTTGGTAAGCTTTAAAACATCAATATGAGAACTGTATTTTTTATTTCAGATAGAACGGGTATTACAGCTGAAGCACTTGGCAACAGTCTTCTTACACAATTCCCTGAAATAAATTTTAAGCGGGTTAATCTAGCATTTATAGATACGCAAAAAAAAGCTCAGACAGCTGCCTTATTAATTAAAGAGGCCTCAGAAACTGATGGCGAACCTGCTTTGATTTTCAGCACCCAAGTATCAGCTGAATATTCCCATCTGCTTGAAAATAGTGGCGGGATTATTTTTGATTTTTTTGAAACTTTTATTTCAAAAATGGAAAATACTCTAAAAACTAAATCATCTCATGAAATGGGGCTTTCTCATGGAGTAGGAAATAAAAATACGTACTCAGGTCGAATTGATAGCATAAATTTTGCACTCAATAACGATGATGGTTTATCTACCAAAAACTATGAGCATGCGGACATAATTCTTACTGGTGTATCAAGATCAGGCAAGACGCCTACCTGTCTTTTTTTAGCCCTTCAATACGGAATATATGCTGCTAATTACCCATTAATAGATGAGGACTTAGATTCAGTTAAACTTCCGAGTGTTTTAAAGCCATTTAAATATAAACTTTATGGGTTAAGCATAAATCCTGTTCGACTTCAGAATATAAGAGATGAGAGGAGATCTAATAGTGGCTATGCCTCTATTGAACAGTGTCAAAAGGAAGTTAGAAGAGCAGAAGATATGTATGTACAAAATGATGTACCTTTTATAGATACAAGTCACATTTCAATTGAAGAAATAGCGGGCCGGATACTACAAAAAAGTAAGCTAGAAAGGCGCTATTAGGTTATGTAAGTGAGCCATAAAGGCTCACTTTATTTAAGCTACTAAGAAGCTTTTAAGATGTCTACAGCTACAATTTTGTATTCTGGACACTTAGTCTCTTCATCAGTAACGGCACTTGTTACTTCATTAATTAATACTTCAGGGAAATGAAAAGTAGTTCTTATAACGCCTCTTTTGACCCGATCTGTAACTTCAACGTCAAGAGTAATTTCACCTCTATCAGATTTCAAAGTTGCACGATCACCAGTTGTAAGATCTTTCGCTCTTGCATCTTTTGGGTTTAACATAATCACATCTTTTGTCAAGATTTTTACGTTAGATGTTCGCCTAGTCATAGTTGCGCAGTTGTAGTGTTGAAGCTCACGACTGGTAGTAAGAATAAATGGATACTCATTCTTATGCTTAGTAAGCTCTTCACTTTCCTTCCAGTCATGATAATGAAACTTACCCTTGCCTCGCTTAAATTCACCAATATGTAGTATTTGAGTGTCCTCACCTTTTTTATTAACAGGCCATTGTAAGCCCATTGGACTTGCGCGCAGTCCCTCCCAAGTTACGCCCTCAAAAAATGAAACCACACTGGCTATTTCTTTCAAAACAATCTCAGCATTAAAATCAGGCTGCTCAAAGCCCAATTTACGCATCATTTCTACAATAATCTGACCATCCGTTTTTGTTCCTGGAAGTGGCTTAACTGCAGCATTAACCTGCTGAATTCGTCTCTCAGTATTTGTAAACGTACCACTCTTTTCAAGAAATGTTGTGCCTGGCAAAACTACGTCAGCCATTTTAGCTGTTTCACTCATAAAGATTTCTTGTACAACAAGTAAGTCAAGGCCTTGCATAGCCTTAACAACATGATGTGTATTTGGGTCTGTTTGAACAACATCTTCAGCAAAAATCCATAGCGCTTTAAGGGATCCATCTACTGCACCATCAAACATTTCAGGAATCTTTCTACCTGCAGTTGTGGGCGAAGGAAGTCCTAACTTATCTTCATAGAAATCTTGAACTTCTTTTTGATCCATCCATAAGTACCCTGGACCATGATGAGGTTGACAGCCCATATCTGCTGCACCTTGCACGTTATTCTGACCACGAAGTGGGTTAACACCAACACCAGGACGACCAAGATTACCTGTCATCATTGCCAGATTTGAAATTAACATAACTGTCTTTGTACCCTGAGAATGCTCAGTTACACCTAGGCCATGAAACTCCATTGCACTTTTTGCAGAAGCATATGCAATCGCTGCTGCTTTAACATCATCTTTATCAAGCTGACTAATTTGAGCCATTGCATCAACATCAAGTTTTTTAATTTGTTCAATAAACTCTTCACCACCCTCACATCTTTCTTTAATAAAGTCCTGATCTAGAAGGCCAGCCTCTACTATGAAGTACTGAAACATATTTAATACCGCAACATTTGTTCCAGGTTTAAGTTGTAAGTGGTGATCAGCCATCCGTGCCAACTCAGTACGAATTGGGTCAATGACGATAAGGGTAGCTCCAGACATGGCTTGCTGCTTAATTTTTGCACCAGTTACAGGATGTGCAGAAGTTGGATTTGCACCAATAACCATCATACAGTCGGCTAGAGGAATATCTGCAGTTGAATTAGTACCAGCACCAGTTCCAAAACTTTGTTGCATTCCCCAAGCAGTAGGTGAATGGCAAACACGGGCACAACAGTCAATATTATTAGTACCAACTATTTGACGAATCATTTTTTGAAACATATAGTTTTCTTCATTAGTACAACGTGCAGAAGAAATACCAGCTATTGCATCTGGACCATGATTCTCTTTGATTGATTCAAATTTGCCTTTAATAAAATCTAAAGCTTCATCCCAAGAACAAGGAACCAACTCCCCATTTTTTCTAATAAGTGGTGATGTTAGTCTGTCTTCGTGGTTATAAAATTTAAATGCATAGCGCCCCTTTAAGCAGGTATGTCCTGCATTAACAGCATCTTGAGGTGCTCGGATTGATAACACTTCATCATTTTTTACCGCAACTTCTAGATTACAGCCTACTCCACAGTATGAGCATGTCGTTCTAACTGTTTTGTCAGCTTCAACTGATTTTGACTGAAATACATCAGAGATTGCTGATGTTGGACAAGTTTGTGCACAGGCACCGCAAGAGACACATGAAGAGTCTCCAAAAAGCATGTCATTATCTGTTGTAATACGAGACTCAAAACCTCTTCCTGTCATCGTCAACGTAAATTGACCTTGAACTTCATCACAAGCACGGACACATCTTGAACAGTTGATACATTTCGACAGGTCCATTCTCATATAAGCATGAGACAAGTCTTTTTCACGATCACAATGGTTTTCACCTTTTGCATAACGTATTTGTCGCACACCTACACTTGCCGCTACATCTTGTAATTCACAGTTACCATTTACCTCACAAGTTAGACAATCAGGTGGATGATCACTTAAAACTAGCTCAACAATATTCTTACGCAGTTTTTTAATACTAGTAGAATTTGTATGAATTCGCATACCTGGAACAATCGGCGTATGACATGATGCTACTGTTCTCTTTGGCCCATCTTCTGATTGTTGAACTTCAACAGAACAAACCCTACAAGCCCCATATGGCTGAAGATTATCGTCGTTACAAAGGGTTGGAATAATTTTGTCTCCAAGAGCCTTATCAGTAAACGCTAGAATAGATGATGAGTCATCAAACGGGAACTCAACATCATCAATAAATACACCTTGCGGGTTTTCTGACATACTATTTCTCCATCATAGGTTGGAACTCGTCACCGCAGTGCTCGAGTAAATTTTTAATTGCAAGAGGAAGACCGCCGCCTAATGCGCATAACGACCCTACTTCCATTGTCTCTAATAAATCATAAATCAATTCTTCAGAAAATTTTTGTTTACCTTCTATAGCTGATTCTAGCATTTCTTTGCCACGAGTAGAACCCAATCTACAAGGGAAGCATTTACCGCATGACTCATGAGCAGTAAAAGCAAATAAGTGTTTCGCATACTCGACTGCAGAGAATGACTTAGGAATACATACAAAACTAGCATGTCCAAGTAGGAATCCACCCTCAGAGAAAGCTTCAAAATCTAACGTTAAAGTTTTTAAGATATCCACTGGAACAATGCCACCTAGTGGTCCACCAATCTGTAAAGCCTTGATATCATCATTGAAACCACCACCAATCTTATCAATAATAAAGCTAATTGGCGTTCCCAAGTCGACTTCATAGAGGCCTGGATTGTTGAAATAACCATCCAGAGAGATTAATTTTGTGCCTAATGATCTTCCGTTTCCAATAGTTTTATAAGCCTCACTTCCAAGTTTAAATATTGCAGCAACCGCTGCTAAGCTTTCAACATTATTAACTACAGTTGGCTTTTTATATAAACCTTCAACAACTGGAAAAGGAGGTCGCACATCAACTTCTGCACGACGGCCTTCTATAGATGCAATAAGTGCAGTTTCTTCACCACAAATATAAGCGCCTTGACCTTCAACAACATTCATATCAAAGTCAAAACCGGTACCTAAAATATTATTGCCCAGTAATCCTAATTCACGAAGCCTTGCTAATGAATCATTGGTAATAGTAATAGACTCTGGATACTCACCCCGAATGTATAAAAAACCTTGTTTTGAGCCAATAATATAAGCGCAGATTACCATACCAAATAAAACTTTAAGTGGCTGCTCTTCCATCAAATATCTATCAGAGAATGCTCCAGGATCTCCTTCATCTGCATTACAGACAACATACTTCGTTGAAACTTCTTGATCTTTACAAAACTCCCATTTCATTCCAGTTGGAAACCCTGCGCCTCCTCGTCCACGAAGACCTGAATCTTTCAAAGACGCTATTAAATCGTCTTTTTCAGTTGCAAAACATACCTCAAGTAAATCTTTAAAGTCTTCATAAGTAGAAAAAACACTTTCCTCCACTAAGAATGGGATTTTTGAAAATGATTTCATTGTGTAAGCTGGGCTAGAATGCTTTCCAGCAATAATTTGATCTAATTTATTGATGTCATCGCCTGAATAGTTTTCACCGTTATAGTTAAATGCACTATTTTCATAACACCTTCCAAGGCAGATCATCTCACCAACGTTCTCTTCACCAAATTTTTGATTCAGCTTATCTGAGACTTCATCTTGAGTACCCCTACAAAGGCATGCACTTCCAGTACATAGATAGGCTTTTTTACTTTTAAAGTCTTCATTAAGAAAGTCATAAAAGCTCTTAGCACTATGAACCGTAGAAACACCTAGGTTATATTCAGCTGCTAGCTTTGAATCACTAGCATCTGTTGGGCTAACCGAAATCTTTCCAAATAAGCTATTTTTATCGTCCTTTTTTCCTGACAATAAACTAATATTTCTAGACATTTAATCTCCTAAGATCTTTAACTAATGCGCCAAGCACCCGTGTATATATTATATTTGTTTTTTTTAATGAAACCTATCAAAGTAATATCAAATTTTTCCGCTAAATCAAGTGCTAATGAAGTTGGAGCTCCGATACCAACTATCATTCCTATTCTAGACATTACTGCTTTTTGTATAATGTCGAATCCCAATCGACCAGAGCACATAACAAATTGCTCAATCGGTCTCAACATATCATTACATCTTACGTGACCTATCAGCTTATCAAGTGCATTATGTCTACCTACATCTTCTGCCAAATGCAGAACCTTCCCACTCTCAGTCAATAATGCACTGGCATGTACCCCTCCAGTATTAGCAAATTGCTCCTGTTTCGCTCTTAATATATCAGGCAGCTCTGTAATCAAATCAATATTTACAATTGGACCAGCTTTATCAATGTTTGGCTCATAGGCAATTTCAATAGCATTTAAAGTGCCTTTCCCACAAACACCGCAACTCGAATTAACCATAAAATGACGCTGTAAATTCTTCAAATCTAATTTGTTCCCTTTTGCTAAAGTAATTATTAGTGAGTTATCAACATCATATTTGCCCTTATTTTCACCATTGACATCTATAGTATCTATAGCATCCTTATCTTGGATAATTCCTTCAGAAAATAGTAACCCACTTACTAAAGCATTATCATCCCCTGGCGTTCTCATTGTAACCATGAGCGGATCTGTAATCCACTCATCATTCTTAAAATAACGAATAGCAATTTCTAGTGGCTCTTCAATAGCAATGCAGTCACTTGACTCCTCTAGAGTTGAATTCTCAACCCTGTGAATGTCATAGTCAACTGTATCACTAATAGTCATAGTTTAAAAAAGTCCTTGCACTAGTCCATTTTCATCCAATTTAATCTTATCTGCAGCTGGAACTCTTGGTAATCCGGGCATAGTCATAATTGCACCACAAACCACTACAACAAACTCAGCACCTGCTGAAAGTCTAACTTCTCGAATCGACATTGAGTGTCCTGAAGGAGCACCTAATAATTGTGGATCAGTGGAAAAACTATATTGAGTCTTAGCTATACAAACTGGTAGATGACCAAACCCGTTATCTTGATACCTATTAAGCTCTGCTCTAATAACTTTATCAGCTAAAACCTCATCCGCACCATAGAGTTTTTTGGCAATGGTTTCTACTTTCTCAAGAAGAGAAAGCTCATCATCATATAATGTTTTGAATTGTGCAGTGCCTGAGTCAGCTAACCTAACCACCTTTTCTGCCAGGTCAATTGCACCATCACCACCATGTTCCCAGTGACTAGTAACACTAACTTCTACATTAAACTGCTCACAATAATCTCTGATTACTTGAAATTCAGCTTCTGTATCAGATACAAACTTATTAATACCAACTACAAGTGGAACACCAAATTGACTCAGGTTGCGAATATGTCTCCCAAGATTCACGCATCCTTTACCAAGCGCATCAGTATTTTCATTATTTAAATCTGCTTTAGCAACGCCGCCTTGATGCTTAAGAGCCCTAACTGTTGCGACCAAAACAACTGCATCTGGAGCAAGGCCCGCTTTACGGCATTTAATATCAAAGAATTTTTCTGCACCTAAATCAGCTCCAAATCCAGCTTCTGTTACAACATAATCTGATAATTTTAGCGCTGTTTTTGTAGCAATAACTGAATTACAGCCATGAGCAATATTTGCAAATGGACCGCCATGAATCAGTGCAGGATTGCCCTCTAAAGTTTGCACTAAGTTTGGTCTAAATGCGTCCTTTAATAGAACTGTCATTGCATGGTGAGCATTGATTTGTTTTGCTCTTACTGGCGTTAAATCACGAGTATAAGCAATGATAATATTTCCCAATTTTTCTTCAAGCTCTATCAGGTTTTGGGACAAGCAGAAAATAGCCATGACTTCAGAAGCAACAGTAATATCAAAACCATCTTCACGCGGGTAACCATTTGTAGAGCCGCCCAAAGAAGAAGTAATTGTCCGAAGGGAGCGATCATTCATATCAACAACACGACGAAATACTACTTTCCTACTATCTATATTTGTTGAATTTCCCCAATAAATATGATTATCAATCATTGCAGAAAGTAAGCTATGCGCTGAAGTAATTGCGTGGAAGTCACCAGTAAAATGAAGATTAATATCTTCCATTGGAATTACTTGAGCATAACCACCACCAGCAGCACCACCCTTCATACCAAAACATGGTCCTAGACTTGGTTCACGAAGACAAACAGTTGTTTGCTTACCGATCTTATTAAGGCCATCTGTGAGTCCAACAGAAGTAGTTGTTTTACCCTCACCAGCTGGAGTAGGAGTTACGGCAGTAACAAGGATGAGCTTACCATTTTTATTCTTTTGAACCGCATCTATTGCACTCCATGAAATTTTTGCCTTATCATGGCCAAAAGGCACCAAGTCAGCTTGATTGATATTGAGTTTAGCACCAATGTCATTAATGTGTTCACCGGTAACTTCTCTTGCAATATCAATATCTGTCTTATACTCACTCATTTTTTCTCCTAAATCTCACGAAAGTAAAAAAACAAAGGGCGATAACACCTGAAATTTTCAAGTGAAAATAGCTCTTTAAGGTTTATATATATTATAGTTGGAACATTATCTTAGAAAATCAATCGTTCTTTAATAATTAAATTCATAACTGCTTGAATTATAATAAATATGAAAATAGAAAATTCTTAGATATTTGAATCCTCAAAACTATCTTTACGATCTTTAATATATTTTAATAAAGCTTCATCTATAGCTGGATCAAGTGGCGGAAATTCATATTCAGATAGCATTTTTTTATAGATACCATTAGCAAGCATTGCAGTATCTCTTGAACCATCTTGAACCCACTGCTCAAAACTATTATCATCAAGAACATCTGACATATAAAAAGCGCTCTTAAAATTCTTCTTAGTATGCTCACATCCTAAAAAATGTTTTGGCGTATCGTCGGACATACTTCCAATTTCACGAATTGCATCCATAGCCTGACCATTTTCAGTCATATCAATTCCCTCTGCAGATACTCTCATCATTCCCGCTTGATCGGCATCCATTATGAATTTTTCATAACTCATACACAAGCCACCTTCTAGCCAGCCAGCTGTATGTAAATTAAAATTAACACTCGCATTTATAGTTGCTTGCATTGTATTTGCAGCTTCATAACCAGCTTGGGCATCTGGCATCTTAGCGCCATTAAAGCCTCCACCACTTCTAAACGGAACACCAAGTCTTCTAGCTAAGGCTCCAGAAATATTCATCATATGGCCAGCCTCAGGAGTTCCAAAAGTTGGAGCGCCAGATTTCATAGACATTGCAGTAACAAAATTTCCATAAATAACAGGCGTACCGGGCCTAATGAGTTGAGCAAATGCCATGCCTGCTAGTCCTTCTGCAAGACTTTGAGCTGCAACACCTACTGCGGTTGTTGGAGCCATCGCGCCAGCGACAATAAACGGGGTTACAATTGTTGCCTGATTGTTTCTTGCATAGACCTTAAGGGCCCCAAGCATAGTAGCATCAAACGACATTGGTGAGCTTGCATTAATTAAGCTTATAAGTACACAATTTTTATCAACAAAATCATCACCAAATAATATTTTAACCATATCAACAGTATCCTGAGCTCTCTCAGCTGAAGTAACAGAACCCATAAAGGCCTTGTCTGAGTATTTGATGTGACTATAAACCATATCAAAGTGACGTTTATTAACTGGCAAGTCTACTGGCTCACAAATAGTTCCGCCAGAGTGATGAATATTATCTGACATATAAGCAAGTTTTATAAAATTCCTAAAATCTTCTATTGTTGCATAACGTCGACCTTCATCAAGATCATGAACAAATGGAGGGCCATAAGCAGGAACTAAAACCATATTATCACCACCAATTTCAACATTTCTCTCAGGATTACGAGCGAATTGAGTAAACTGCTTTGGAGCGTTATCTTGTATTAGTTTGCGGCACATTCCTTTTGGAAACCTAACTCGCTCTCCATCAACACTGGCACCAGCTTTTTCAAGTATATCAAGAGCTTCTTGGTCTTCAGAAAATACTATCCCAATCTCTTCTAAAATAGTATCCGCATTTTCTTCAATAATACTAAGATCATCATCACTGAGAATGCTGTAATGTGGTATTTTTCTCTTTATATATGCAGGCGCTTTAGCTGCCTCTTGTGCATCAGAATCATCTGCCCCTCCTCTACGTCTTCTTCTTTCTCTAGCCATTACAATTTCTCCTAATTTATAACTAAGGCGCTCTTTTACGGCGCCTAACTTTATTGGTTTGCTGTTGTTTTACTGGTGATACACTGAATTTCATTGCGTCAACAAAATAGTCTTGGAATTTTGGTTCAGTAGCAGTTTCAATTTTAACAACTTTGTCTACTGCATCAATAATTATTTTTCGCTTATTAACATCTAATAATGCAGCACTAGCACCAACACCTGCTGCATTG
>CAJQRX010000029.1 GCA_905612405.1 uncultured Candidatus Thioglobus sp. | reverse complement strand
AAAAATTGGCCCCAAGACTTCAAAAAATTAAAGAAACATATGAAGGTGATAAACAAAAAATTGGCAAGAAAACGATGGAGCTTTACAGATCTGAAAAAATAAATCCTGCTGCAGGTTGTCTACCTATTTTAGTTCAAATTCCTGTTTTCATTTCTGTTTACTGGGTACTTATTGAAATGGTAGAGCTTAGACAAGAACCATTTTTATATTTACTAGACCTTTCAGCAAAAGACCCCTACTATATACTGCCATTAATCATGGGTGCGTCGATGTGGTTACAGCAGCGACTTAACCCACCTCCTGCTGATCCAATACAAGCGAAAATAATGATGATGCTTCCTGTTGTCTTTACAGTTTTCTTCCTCTGGTTTCCTTCTGGCTTGGTATTATATTGGGTAACCAATAACGTACTTTCAATTGCTCAACAAATGTACATCAATAAAAAAATTAATGGTTAAATAAAACCAATGCATTCAAATGAAAAAGTAAGTGAGATAGCTAAAAAAATTAAACTCTTAATTTTAGATGTTGATGGAGTTCTCACTGATGGTGGAATATATTTTGATGACAATGGTGTTGAACA
This sequence comes from uncultured Candidatus Thioglobus sp., assembly GCA_905612405.1. Lineage (GTDB taxonomy): Bacteria > Pseudomonadota > Gammaproteobacteria > PS1 > Pseudothioglobaceae > Pseudothioglobus. Next base: position 31,898 of record CAJQRX010000029.1, on the reverse strand, counting down.
GAAAAAATTTGATTCGCAAGATGGTCTTGGAATTAAATTACTGCAATTATCGGGAATTGAAGTTGCTGTAATCACAGCAAGAAGCACAAAATCTGCTGCTCATAGACTTGAAGGACTTGGGGTCAAACACTACTATCATGGTGTACTTGATAAAAGTATTGCTTTAGCAGAACTAACAAGAAAACTTTCAATCAACCCTAGTGAGTCAGCTTATGTTGGTGATGATGTCATTGACCTTCCTGTGATGACCAGAGTCGCCCTTCCAGTTGCAGTAGCAAATGCTCAAGAATGTGTAAAAGATCACGCCCTTATAGTTACTCAGAAGAGTGGTGGCAACGGAGCAGTTCGTGAGGTATGTAATTTCATATTAAAATCACAAGATAAATATGATGACTTGATACAATCTTTTCTAAAATGACATCTTTTCAATCTCAGTGTTACGAGGCTTTAAAAAAAATTCCTTCTGGTAATGTAATTTCATATGGTGGACTTGCTGGAATGATTGGAAGGCCAAATGCGTATCGAGCAGTTGGCAGTGCAATGAATAAAAATCCATTTGCTCCAATAGTACCCTGCCATCGAGTTGTTAAATCAAACGGTGAATTAGGGGGTTTTGCATATGACATAAGCATCAAAATAAAACGCCTTCAGAAAGAAGGCGTTCATGTGTTAAACAATAGGATTGTTAATTTTCAGTCTGTTCTCTTTAAAGCAAACTAGCGCTTCTTTCCTCTCATCTTAGAAATCATTTGCAGCTGCATCATAGATTCAGCTAGTGCTGCTTGAGTAGTTGAGATATCTTGTTCTGTCTGAGAGCTAGACATGGCTTCTTCAGCGCGCTTTTTCGCCTCGAGAGCTTTTGACTCATCTAAGTCGCTTGCACGAATAGCTGTATCAGAAAAAATTGTAACTGTATCAGGCTGCACTTCAATAATACCACCAGAAACAAAAATAGACTCTATACCATTCTCAGTTTCAACTCTGACTTCGCCAGGTTTAAGTGTACTTATTAAAGGAACATGCATTGGGTACACACCAATCTCACCCATTGTAGCTGGAGCAAAAACACATTTTGCCTCACCTGAGTATATCTCCTCAGTTGCACAAACTACATCAACATGTATTACTGCCATTTATGATTTCTCCAATGCCTTTTTCTTAACTTCTTCAATAGAACCAGTCATATAAAAAGCTTGCTCAGGTATAGCATCATGCTCACCATCTAGAATAGCTTTAAACCCTGAAATAGTATCTTTCAGAGACACATACTTACCCGGTGCTCCTGTAAATACTTCTGCAACAAAGAAAGGTTGCGATAAGAATTTTTGAATCTTACGAGCACGTGACACAGTCTGTTTGTCTTCCTCAGATAATTCATCCATTCCAAGAATCGCAATGATATCTTTCAATTCTTTGTAGCGCTGAAGAACACCTTGAACTCCACGAGCCACATCATAATGCTCTTGACCAACAACTAGTGGATCAAGTTGACGTGAGGTTGAGTCAAGTGGATCAACAGCTGGATAAATACCAAGCTCAGCCACTTGGCGCGAAAGAACTACAGTCGCATCTAAGTGAGCAAAAGTTGTTGCTGGAGATGGGTCAGTTAAGTCATCCGCAGGGACATATACTGCTTGAATTGAAGTAATAGAACCAGTCTTAGTAGATGTAATTCTCTCTTGAAGAGCGCCCATCTCTGATGCAAGTGTTGGCTGGTAACCAACTGCAGATGGCATACGTCCCAATAGCGCAGATACCTCTGTTCCAGCAAGCGTATAACGATAAATGTTATCAATGAATAGAAGTACATCACGACCTTCATCACGAAAATATTCAGCCATAGTAAGACCAGTTAAAGCAACACGAAGTCTGTTTCCCGGAGGCTCATTCATCTGGCCATAAACTAGTGATACTTTATCTAAAACATTTGAGTCCTTCATTTCATGATAGAAATCATTTCCTTCACGAGTTCGCTCACCAACACCGGCAAAAACTGAATATCCTGCATGCTCGATTGCAATGTTACGAATTAGCTCCATCATGTTTACCGTCTTTCCAACACCGGCACCACCAAACAAACCAACCTTACCACCTTTTGCAAATGGACAAACTAAATCAATTACCTTAATGCCTGTTTCAAGCAGTTCTGTTGCAGGAGCTAGTTCATCATATGCAGGAGCAGAGCGATGAATTTCCCACTCAGCTTCTGGACCAATTTCTCCAGCATTATCAATTGGCTCACCAAGGACATTCATGATTCGACCAAGAGTCTTTGTGCCAACAGGAACTGTGATTGCCTTACCCGTATTAGTAACTTCTAATCCACGTTGCAGCCCTTCAGATCCACCCATAGCAATTGTTCTAACAACATTATCTCCAAGCTGCTGCTGAACCTCTAAAGTAAGGTTCGCTTTAGTTACATGGAGTGCATGATAAATTTTAGGTATTGAATCAGATGGAAACTCGACATCAATAACTGCACCAATAATTTGTGTAATTTTGCCTATACTCATTTGCTTTTCCTTATTTTAAATCTTTAAACAGCAGCAGCACCCGCTACAATCTCAGAAATTTCCTGAGTAATAGCCGCCTGCCTTGCCTTGTTGTAAATTAATTCTAGCTCATCAATCATATCACCTGCATTTTCTGTAGCACTATGCATAGCAATCATTCTAGAAGACTGCTCACAAGCAATATTTTCTACAATTCCTTGATAAACTATTGCTTCTATATACCGTACTAGTAGAGCACTTAATGCACTCTCTGCATCTGGCTCGTATATATAATCCCAGTAGTGATCCTTACTTTTTTCTTCAGTAACTTCCATTGGAACAATTTGCTTAACAGTTGGAACCTGAGTCATCGTACCGCCAAACTTATTATAGGCAATCCTGATTTGATCAATCTCACCTGCATCATAACGATCCAGCATTACTTTAATAGTCCCTAAAAGATCATCAAACTGGGGCTTGTCTCCAATATCAGTCAGTACAGCATTAATCCTAAGCCCTGTATTTTTAAAAAATGAAGTAGCTTTTTTACCAATAGTACAAAGCTCAACTTCAACTTTATCTGATTGCCATGCCGCAATATCTTTTAAAAGACTTCTAAATAAATTAGTATTTAGTCCACCACAAAGACCTCTATCACTTGAGATAACTATAATTCCTACACGCGTATTATCTGATGAAGCGGTCATATATGGATGTTTAAACTCTGAATTCGCATGAGTCAAATGACCAATAACATTAAGAATTTTTTCAGCATATGGACGTGAAGCAAGCATTCTATCTTGCGCTTTTTTCATCTTAGAAGCAGCAACCATTTCCATAGCCGAAGTAATCTTCTGAGTATTTTTAATACTCGCAATTTGTGTTCTAATTTCCTTGCCTACTGCCATCTCTTTCTACCAGGTATTATTAGCTTTAAAGTCATCAATAGCAGCTTGAAGTTTTGCTGATATATCATCATTATAATCGCCAGATTCATTTATAGAAGCCATCAATTCAACTTGGTTAGCGTTCATATAAGCTAGAAGTGCGCCTTCAAACGCAACTACTTTATTCGCTTCAACATCATCAAGTGCACCAGAGTTTGCAGCAAAAAGTGATGTCGCAGTTTCAGCAACATTAAGAGGCGAATATTGTGCTTGTTTCATTAGTTCAGTCACGCGTATTCCTCGATCAATTTGCGCTTTAGTTTCAGCATCTAGATCTGATGCAAACTGAGCAAAAGCTGCTAATTCACGATACTGTGCTAAATCAAGACGAATACTGCCACCAAGTTTCTTAACAATTTTAGTTTGCGCAGCACCACCAACTCTAGAAACTGAAAGGCCCGCATTGATCGCTGGTCGAATACCAGAGTTAAATAGATCTGTCTCTAAGAAAATTTGACCATCTGTAATTGAGATTACATTTGTTGGAACAAATGCTGATACGTCTCCAGCCTGAGTTTCAATAATAGGAAGAGCAGTCAATGAGCCTGTTTTACCTTTTACTTCACCATTCGTTACTTTTTCAACATACTCAGCATTAACTCTTGATGCTCTTTCTAATAAACGAGAGTGGAGATAAAATACATCACCTGGATATGCTTCACGTCCTGGTGGGCGTTTTAAAAGAAGCGATACTTGACGATATGCCCATGCTTGTTTAGTCAAATCATCATATACAATTAGAGCATCTTCACCACGATCTCTGAAATATTCACCCATTGCACATCCAGCATAAGGAGCAATATATTGAAGAGCTGCAGAGTCAGAAGCTGACGCAGCAACAATAATTGTATGTTCTAACGCGCCATGCTCTTCTAGCTTACGAACAACAGTAGCTATAGAAGATGCTTTTTGTCCAATAGCAACATAAATACATTTAACACCAGTACCTTTCTGATTAATAATCGCATCAATTGCAACAGCAGTTTTTCCAGTTTGACGATCACCAATAATTAGTTCACGCTGACCACGTCCAATTGGAACCATAGCATCAATTGCCTTAATTCCAGTTTGAATTGGCTGGTCAACTGATTGTCTTTCAATAACACCAGGAGCAACTACTTCAATTGGGCGAGTTACAGATGTTTTTATCTCTCCCTTACCTTCTAGATCTACTCCAAGAGGATTAACAACACGGCCAAGAAGCTCGTTACCAACTGGAACTTCCATAATTCGATTTGTACACTTAACAGTGTCGCCTTCTGAAATATGAAGATAGTCACCTAATACAACCGCACCAACAGAATCCTGCTCTAGGTTAAGCGCCAATCCAAAAGTATTTCCTGGAAATTCTAACATCTCACCAAACTGAGCGTCTGCTAAGCCATGGATACGAACGATTCCATCACTTACACTAATTACAGTGCCTTCTGTACGTGCTTCAGCTGAAAAGTCAAAGCCCTCTATTTCTTTTTTAATTAAATCACTGATTTCAGAAGCGTTTAATTGCATAACTAACCTCTCTTTATAAAATTAATTTACAGACAAAGAGACGCCTAGAGCATCTACTTTTGCCTTAATTGATGTATCGATTACTTTATCACCTTCTTTAATAATGACGCCACCTTTAAGGGTCGCATCAATTTCAGTTTCAACTGATACAGTAGTTTTGTGTTTACTTGTTAAATCTTCAACGATTGCTTTTTGCTCAGCATCACTGAGCTCATATGCACTAATAACTTTGAAGTTCTTACTCTTATTAGCATTAGAAACTTCGGAATCAAAAGCATAAGCTATACTGCTAATTGCGCTCGAACGATCATTATTCAAAATAAGATTTATAAAAGCCGACTCTTGTTTACTAAGTTCTTTTGAAGTCATCCTTAAAATTAAAGTAGAAATCAAATCAAATTTTTGATCTTTACTTTTACTTGGAGATGCAATGAAAGTCTTTGTGTTTTGATCAGCCATAATCGCTGAAGCTGTGGCTAAAAAGTCACTCCATCCTGAGACAGAATTACTTTGTTGAGCAATTTCAAAAATCGCTTGAGCGTATGGCTTTGCAATTGTTGATAATTCCATCGTCTTAGCCTATAGTGATTGAGACAGCTTAGAAAGCATATCTTTATGTGCTTTAGAATCAACTTCTTTCTCTAAAACTGAGTTGACACCTTGCATAACCAAAGTTGAAACTTGATTTTTAAGCTCATTACGTGCTTTCACAACTTCTTGGTCAAGTTCAGACTTAGCGTGCGCTTTAATCTTATCAGCCTCTTCAGAAGCTGTTCCTTTAGCTTTATCAATCATTACATTAGCTTGTTTATCCGCGTTTGCAATAATTTCAGCAGCTTGGGTTTTAGTACTCTCTATAAGATCTTCAGCATTTTTCTGAGCTAATGCATGCTCTTCTTTTCCAAGTTCCGCAGCCTTTAATCCATCTTCAATAGCTTTTTTGCGTGCAGCCATTGCCTCGACAAGTGGAGGCCAAACAAACTTCATGCAGAACAGCACAAACATGGCAAACATTATTGTTTGCCCAATGAGCGTAAGGTTAATGTTCATAGCTTAATACCCTTAATTATTAAAAGAATACAATTTATCCAGCAACCGCAAACAATATATACATTGATATACCAACTGCGATCATAGGAACCGCGTCTACAAGACCCATAACAATAAACATTTGTGTTCTTAACATTGGAATAAGTTCCGGCTGACGTGCAGCACCTTCAATGAATCTAGCGCCAAGAATACCGATACCTACAGCAGCGCCTAATGCGCCTAAACCCATCAAAATAGATCCTGCTAAAAATAATATACTTTGTTCCATTTTTTACTCCTACTTATAAAAACTATTTAAAAAAAAATTAATGCTCTTTTTGGTGCGCCATATCCATATATACAATTACTAAAGTCATAAAGATAAATGCCTGAAGTAATACAATTAAGATATGAAAAATAGCCCACGGTAAAGACAGGCTCCACTGAATCCAGAATGGCAACAGTGCAATTAGAATGAAGATCATTTCGCCTGCATACATGTTTCCAAATAAACGTAATGCAAGAGAAACTGGCTTTGCCAGTAAGTTCACCCCTTCTAAAAAGAAGTTAAAAGGCAACATCCATTTACCAAAAGGATGGAGCGTTAGTTCGCCTACAAATCCACCAAGGCCTTTTTCTTTAATACTGTAGTAAAGGATCAATATGAAAATACCAATAGACATTCCAAATGTTGCATTAGGGTCCGTCGTTGGGACCACTTTCAGAAAATGAATACCCATAGCAGCAGCTAAAGATGGCAGCCAATCAACAGGAACCAAGTCCATCGTATTCATCAAGATTATCCAAATAAATGTCGTCAAAGCCAGTGGAGCAACCATGGGATTTTTGCCACTGAAAGACCCGCGTACATTTTCATCAATAAAATCAATAATGCTTTCTACAAAATTTTGAAACCCACTTGGAGCATCAATAGAAGCACGTTTTGCCGCTCTAGCAAAAAAGAATAAAAATAGTGCGCCTAAAATAAAAGAAAAGCCAAGAGTATCAACATGGAAAGCCATGAAGCCCATTTCTTTTGCTTCTAGAGCACTTTCAGCGAATCCCCAATGACCATCTGGAAATTTTCCGTAAGTTAAATTTTGTAAATGGTGCTTTATATAAGCGCCAGATGTTAGTTCACCACTTGCCATTATTTTTGCCTTAACCTATCTAATATAAATCCTACCTGACCAACTACTAAACTCAAACAGAGAGCTGTAGGCTCAAGTTTTAAAAAACCAAGTCCAATTAAAGCTAGTAGGATTAGAGAGAGCATCCTACTGAGACTGCTACTGACTGCCATCCTAAAGCTTTTTTGTGCATCAGCATCAACCAATGCTTTTTGTTTTTTTGTATACCAATTAAATATCCAGGTATTGCTTAAACTTACTAAGGCACCATAAAAGGCGGCAACTGCAAAACCATCAATGGCATAAAAAACAACAATTAAAGTTAGGAGAAAGTATTGAATAAGTGAGCTTATTGATTTCACTTTTTCGATATCCACCCTGACTATGCACAAAAGAAATATTATACAATTTAATGTTTAATAGTCAAGTCTTACAAGGACAATTTATTTACTGTGAAGTAAAATAAATTTAAGTAATTTATTAAAGCTTATTTTCAAAAAAGATTCAGTTGTTTAAGAGCTTGAATTTATCATCTCTTCAGCTGCTATTCGAGTTTTATCACTAATTGTAATGCCGCCTAAGATTCTTGCCACTTCATCCGTCCTTTCTTTAGGACTAAGGCTTGCAACTTGAGTGAAAGTTGAGCCATTTTTTTGCGTTTTTACAACCTTCATATGATCTTGTCCCTGCGCTGCAACCTGAGCTAGGTGAGTTACACAAATAATTTGGTATCGATTTGATAATTTTTTTAACATCTGGCCAACAATTTCAGCAACTGATCCACTTATACCTACGTCAACTTCATCAAATACAACTGATGGGGTGAGCTCAGTCTTACTTGTAACAACTGAAAGTGCTAGAGAAATTCTTGATAACTCTCCACCAGAAGCTACTTTTCCGAGCGGCTTAAAATCTTGCCCAGCGTTAGTTTTTGTAAGAATGATAATTTCCTCCATACCATTAAGCCTTACAGCTCCTTCAGAAGAATTAATGCTAAAAGTGATTTCACTTCCCGGCATTCCAAGTTTTTGCATTAAGCTTGTAACCTCTTTTGAAAGAGACTTGCTCGCAATTACTCTTTCAGCACTCAATAACTTTGACTTGGCATAATATTCTTTCTCAAATTTACTTTGCGCTAGTAATAACTGATCTATCTTATCGCTCGATGAGCCCAACATATTAAGATTTTCTTGCAAAGCTGATTGTGCCTCAAGTAGTCCTTGAATTTGACAATTATGCTTACGACCAAGGTCATGAAGCTCATTAATTCTAGAACTAAGTAATGCTGAATTATCTTCTTGGCTGCTAATTTTACCGAGGTAATCTGTCAAGTCATAAATTCCTTCTTGGACTTGAAGCTGGGCGCTTGCCAGTAATGAATGTATTGTGTCTAAGCGTGAATCAAGTTCTTTCGACTTATTAACAATTTTTTCACTTTCAATTAAAACATTATTAACACCTGATTCATTATCAAGAGAGTCTATTATTTTAGAAATTTTTTCAACAAGTTGGCTTGCATTTGTAGAGACTTTATAGTCATCCTCAATATTATCAAGCTCATCCTGAGTCATTTCGGCTTGAATAAGTTCATTCAGTTGATGGGTTATTAACTCTTTTTGGGCTTCAAGGAGAGAGTTATTATTTTGTAAGTCTTCGACCTCATTCTTGACCGCTTGATAATTGTTGACAATATTATTTACTTCTTCACACTGCTTTTGAGTGCCGGCATAATCGTCAAGTAGCAAGCGATGATGATTCGCTCGAAGTAACAGCTGATGCTCGTTTTGGCCATGCATATCAATCAAAAAACTTCCAATATCTTTTAGCGTTGATAAAGGCACATTAGAACCATTAACGTATGAACGGGACTTTCCATCCGAAGCAATAACTCTTCGTAAGATGCACTCATTCTCATTTTCTAAATCCAAGCCCTCTAAAAAAGTTTGAAGCTCAGTTCCAGAATTCAAACTAAATGTTGCAACAATTTCAGCTTTACTTGCGCCTTTCCTAACTAGTGACGAATCAGAACGACCTCCAGAAACTAGACTTAATGCTTGAATTAAGATTGATTTACCTGCACCTGTCTCACCAGTCACAACAGTCATGCCAGACTTAAACTCAACACTTAGGTCTTCGACAACAACTAAATTTTTTACATGTAAGTGCTCAAGCATATCTTTAATTTATTAGACTTTTTGGCCCCAATGAAGCTTTGACCTGATAATTTCAAAATAGTCATAACCTTTTGGGTGAATTAGATGAACAAAATTTTCATGTTGCTTTACTCTAAGAGCGATACCTTCTGATGCATGAACTGAGGATTGAGCATCAAAACTAATTGTTGCTCTATCTTCACAATCTAAAAGAGTAATCAATACCTCGCTTTCACCATCAAGAATGAACGGCCTATGACTCATTGTATGAGGGCTGATTGATACTAGGCAAATCGCATTTGTACTCGGGTGCATAATTGGGCCTCCGCTTGAAAGCGCATAAGCAGTAGAGCCAGTAGGTGTGGTAACTATAATTCCATCTGCCCTCTGATTATTCACAAAGTCGCCATCAACATTCAGTTCAAACTCTATCATTCTTGGAGTTTCATTCCTATGAATTACTACCTCATTAAATGCCAGATGTTTTGACAATGCTTTGCCATTTTGTTCAATTTGACAGCTTAAAAGCGATCTTTTCTCTTTAATAAACTCACCATTTAGAACCGCACTAACAACAGGCGTCATCGATCCAACTGGAACGTCAGCTAGAAAACCAAGGCGTCCTAAATTAACTCCAAGAATAGGAATATTGAAGTCTACATAAGTTCTTGCAGTATTCAATATGGTACCGTCACCACCAACAACAATAATTAGATCAGCATTTTTCTCAAAGTCTTTTTGATCCTCCAACAAAATAACACCAAGATTTTTAAGAAGTACTCCAAGCTCCAGGGCAGTTTTTTGACTGGTAAAATCGTTTGGTTTACAGATAACGCCAATAGAATTAAACATAGGCCTTGAAATATACTAAAAAGTAACTACATAACATGTTAAATATACATTAGTTTGGTTAAAAAATGACAAAAAAGACAGAACAAAAAACTCAAGATGATACCTCTAAAGAGGTTCAAGAAGATTTACTTGATGATAACAAAAATGAAGATTTAGCGACTCAGCTGCTAGAAGCGCAGCAGTCTGCGAAAGATAATTGGGACAAACTTTTACGCTCCCAAGCCGAGATGGAAAACCTTAAAAGACGTACATCAAAAGATCTTGAAAATGCCCATAAATATGCACTTGATGGTTTTGTTAAAGCCCTATTAGAGGTCAACGACTCTCTTTCAATGGGACTTAAGCTAGCAATGGATGAAAATGCAACCCTAGCAAATACAATTGAAGGAATTGAGCTTACAAATAAAGTTTTTATGTCAACTCTTGAAAAATTTGGAGTAGAGGCCATAAATCCTGTTGATGAAAAATTCAATCCAGAGCTTCATGAGGCAGTCACTATGGCTCCAATGCCAGACAAAACACCAAATACTGTATTAGAGGTTATCCAAGTTGGATTTACTTTAAATGGACGATTAGTCCGCCCAGCACTGGTGATAGTCGTACAATAACAAGACACTTTTAAGTCATTGATTTAACTACACTTTTTCGGAGTGTGTATGAAGTGTGTATGAGAATAGACTATCTGTATGTCTTGGTCGGGTGTCTTAAACCCTCCTATTCTGACTCGTAAATTCTCAGTCAAGTACTATACTTTTGAAGAACTTCAGTAGTAGAATCAAATTCTAGTTCAAAAATGACTCTATTATGAAAAAACTACTCATACTTCTATTCTCAATGCTGATTTCGGTTAACTCATATGGAGAATGGACATTTTTTTTCGAAAATAGTTCAAATACTTATTACATAGAAAAAGATACAATCAAAAAACATAACGGATATATTTATTGGTGGGAATTAGGCGATAGATCCAAACCTACTGAAAGTGGAGTTATGAGTACCAAAGCATATAAACAAGGTGATTGTGGAGTTAATCGTTATAAAGGTTTATCATATATTTTCTATCAGCAACCGATGGGTAGAGGTACACAAGAAGTAGAGAATGGTCCTTATGACTGGATATATCCAGACCCTGATAGTGGAGGTGCAATTTTCTTAAATTTCGTTTGTGACTACGTTAAGTAGTTGCTTCAATCTAAGGTGGTCAGAAACACTAACAATCCGTTCTATTCCTTCACTACGGAATAAAATGAAAAGCGTGTATGAAAGTGCGTATGTCGCAGTAACTAGTTCTGGGTGGCATAAGGGTTTGCCGCAAAAGTGTGTATGAAGTGTGGATGAGAAAAACCCTATTGCGTCGGGGTTACAGACCTAATCGTGATAGTCGTACAATAACTGACCCCTCTAGAAGCCCTACTTCAATAGGGTTAAAATCATTTGTAAAACTAAGATATGTTGTCAGATCGGTGTTTAAACTGATTTAGTTATTGCCATATCATCATAGTTATCAATTGGAATATTACCGACAAAGCAAGAAGTTGTGTTGCCTGCGCATTTTTTACAACACTGCCTTTACTATTCGTCATTCCTATAAAGGCAATAATAATTCCTATAATCCCTGTAAGTGACCACCAAATCATATGTTTTGACCAACCACCATATTTTTGTGGATCCTCGATTTTATTACAATTCGTCATAGTTGCATTAAATAGAACATCTTGTGGAATTGAGTTAAATTGTTGAGATGATGAAGGCTGAGTTATCCTTTCACCACAATGCTTACACTTAATAGCAGCGCCTTGAATTTCTTCTGCACAATATGGGCATTTTGTCATTAAAACTTCTTGAGGTACATCACTTACTTTTTTATCCACTTCAAATTCAACTTCAACTTTATCTACCTCAACCTCGCCTAATGCAATACGCTCAAGTTCGTGAATTCTTCGTTTATTTGCTTGTGCTTCAGTCTCTTCCATAATTTTATCCCCTTACTATTCTAAAAAGATAATTCTACTCTTTTATAATAATATTTAGTAAAAATGATTAATTGTGATTGTGAAACTGTCAAACAAAGTGTTTATATCGCAGTACCCGCCATACAGAAGGAACAATGGCTTGCAAGCAACGTGTCTAACAATAATTTACTTTACTAAGGAGGTTTAAGACCATTGAGTCATAGTCGAACAATAACCGACCGACCCCCTCAAACCCTACTCCAATAGGTCAAAAATCATTTGTAAAACATTTGTAAAAGTAATCCTGTAACAAAACCTTAATTACATTTTTCATTTTGTTCAGTCATTTCACTCTTTCTTATTGTCATTGTATCAATAATATTGTGAATTTCTTTTAGTAATGAGGTGTCATTTGAATATGATTTATCTCCACCATCATAACCAATTAACCAAAGTCCATATTTATTCTTATATCTATCTGGAATAATGTATTCATTAATATCATCTCCAACAATTCTAATGTACTTCAAATTTCTTTCTTCATTTTCACAACTATTTGTTTTAAAAAAATCGTCAGTTTCATTAATGAAATAAATATCTTTTGTAATAAAGAGGACTATTCTTTTGTCCCATGAAAATGAATTAATATATTCTTCTAAATTTATTTTTACACTTGAATTACTCATGATTGGAAACATTAATAAAGTTAACAATAGGCACAATACTTTTATCCTGTTCTTCATTACTTATTGTATCTAAATGTAAATTTACTTTGAATTAAAGATTTAAATAATCTTTAAATTCATTCTTGACATCACTACTAATGTCATTAGTTAGGTACTCATAAACATTGAAGATACAATCATAATAAATATCAGATAAGAATTCATCAATCTTTTCATAATCCTCATGACCATGATTAACCCACCATCTTGAATGTGGATCTTCTTCAACTTCATTCATCATTTCAGAATCTAAAAACCTCAGATAGTGTTTTTCTACGTACATAATCCTGTGAATCAACATATGTAGTGATCCTTCAAACATTCCGTCAACTCTAGTAATATTGAAGGAATTATCTGAAAAGTTTGTTCTGACTTTAGTAAAATTATAGGTTGATGATTTAATGTCATCAATAATCGTTGTCAATTCTTTTGTAACAAATCTAATTATTGAATGTTTAACAAAGTTATTCATCATAATTTTATTTTATTATAAATATGACTTTGTTAAGTGTCTCCAACATACAAAATCAATCGGTCAAAAATACAACTGGATTTAACTCTTCTTACTTTGATGAACGACTACTGGATTTGTTATATTCTTCTTTATTAACTTATTAATAAATGTTTGTTTATCTTTAAGAAGTAGTTCAAGATACTCATCATTGTTGCAAAACACCTCATTACCATCTGTGTCTTCAATATAAAAATAACCCCAATCAGTAATATCATTAAGACTAGTCGTTTGATCAGGTGCTAAGTGTTGAGTGTAGAAATGTTTCCACCATCTTTGAGAAATCCCTTCACCTTGTTGAAGTTGAAGTTCTAATGACTCTAAATTTTCTGCATCAAAATCATATGTAACAAAATCCACCTCTTCATGATTTTCTACATAATAAGTAACTGTAAAGTTTTTCATTTGTAAAATGTTACAGGACACAAAAAAAATATGGCATAAAATCCATATAGATTGAATATCAATTATTAGCAAATTATGTAACTGGGGAATGTTGTTATAATCGAACTATTATTGGATTGAACTCTTGTTCATTAATTAGACTTGTTTTATCTAAAAAAATTATTTGGCTTAAAAAAGCAATATCAAAACTTGTTCTTTTAATAATTGCAAGGGTAGAATTCTCCCATGGTTCAAAATAAACTAAAACTATGAGAAAAATAGTCCTCATATTTCTAATAATACTTTTCTCTCAACCTTCTATTGGGGATAACAGTATCAGTTTAGAGCTAAGTAAATGTAATGCTGACCTTACTCTTTCTCTCAGTGATGCGACAAAATGTGCTGCTTCTTATGATGCTGGGTTTAAAAACTACCTCTACTCAGCAAATCCTATTTTCGCGATCCAAGCATGGTATTTATTTGGTGAAAAATTTGGAATAGCTTCAATTATTGAGAATTATAAAAAAGTAGAAGAAAAAGTAGAAGAAAAAGTAGCAGAAAAAGTAGCAGAAAAAGTAGAAGAAAAAGTAGAAGAAATTGTAGAAGAAAAAGTAGCAGAAATTGTAGAAGAAAAAGTAGCAGAAATTGTAGAAGAAGGTGGGCATTTTTTTGCAAACCTGGTATGTGGTCTAGAAAAAAATCCTTTGAAACCTATTTCAACTGAAGTAATGTCTTTATTGTCATCATTAGGGGTTGATCCTTCAAACAAAGATGAAATTAATAGTAGTATTAACACTAAAACTTGTGCTTGTGTTCAAAAAAGGACGCGTTTAAGGATATCTCCCGAGAGAATAAAGGAGGTAAATAGAGAATATAAAAACTCAAAATCTGAAAATTTATTCAATGAATCAGAGGAACTTTTTTTTAAAACATTGTCAGTTACTTGTTTGATTTAATTCTATTCTTATTCTAATAACCCTTAAAGTTAACCCTAGTCTAGTTAGCTGCTCTTTATCGAACTATGATTAAATGGAGAAAATAATTGAGACTTTTCATCATATAAAGTTAGGTTTTAAATTTAATTTATGACTAATCTAATATTCAAATTAATACATGGATAAATCCACAATCTCGAGTCCAGATACTCGAATAAAACCATACATATATGATTTAAATGGTGTTGCAGATTACCTTGATAAAATTAACTTTCACCTACTATCGCAAATAGCACCTTATAAAAACAATAATATTTGGACAGCATTATCACTTCATGGATTTGGCTCAAATGCATCAGATATATTTAAACCAGGTTTTGTAGATACAAAGGTAGAGGTTGAAACTCAATTGCAGTGGACTTCGCTATTCAACGAACCTATTATGAAGCCAATACGTGAGATGATCTCTAAGCTGCCTTGTAATTTTGAGAGAATTCGATTTACAAAATTAGTTGCAGGCAAGACTCTTAAAAAGCATACAGACAATATAGATGATGATATTAAAAATAAAAAGATTGCTAGGCTTCATATTCCTATCAGGACCAATAATGATGTTATTTTTACTTTTTATGAAAATGAAAATGATCTAAAAGGTAAGTTATTCAATCTAAAAACAGGGCACTATTACTACCTTGACGTTACTAAACATCATTCCGTGAGCAATAATAGTAATATTGATAGATACCATCTAGTTATAGATTGCTTCATAAATGATGAGTTAAAAAAACTATTTAAGGGTATTTTTTGATATAAATACATTAATTTTCATCAAAATTAGCTATTTTTAGCTATTTTTTAATTAATAACGATGTTTTTATGTATAAAAATAGTTAAATTACCGTTTTTTAATCATTTTTTTAGATAATAAGTAATTTTTTTTAAATAATAAGACATATTCTTAAAAAAATCGCATATATTTGTCCCTTGACATGCAACATTTAATACTCTATATTTCTTGTTACTCAAGTCGGCAGGCAGTGAGAGAAAAAAGTGTGTGCCCTGTAAGTATATTTTACAAACATTTATTAATGGATTGACTTGTGGAAGACCTTGAAGTAATCAATTATTCAGATACGCCCTTTTTTTTTGATAAAGATGGTACTGCCTATAAAGCTTTTGGAGATGCTCCAGCTACATTAATTTTTATTCATGGCGTTGGAATGTGTGGAGAAATATGGCAACCTCAAATCGAACATTTTTCAAAAAATTATCGCGTAATAACTTATGACTTTTTAGGTCATGGACAAAGCTTACTCAAAAAGGATAAACTCACCCTAGAAGACTATATTAGCCAACTGTACAATCTTGTTAATGAGATAGGGGTCTCAAACTTTTCTATAATTGGACACTCAATGGGAGCGCTTATTGCAGTTGCATTTGCATTAAGATATCCTGAAAAAGTTGACACACTCATTCCCATAAATATTGTCTTTAAAAGAACTAAAAAAGCGCAAGATGATGTAATTATGAGGGCTAAAGATGTCTTAAACTCTCAACAAATACCTAATATTAATCAAACACTTGAGAGGTGGTTTCAAAATAAAACCAGACCTTATGATTTACTTAAGATTAATAATGTTCAAGGCTGGCTTAAAAACACCTCACCAAAAGCTTATTCAGAGGCTTACTATTTGTTTGCAACATCTGATCGAGTTTTTGTAAATAATCTCTCAAACTTACAACCACCTGTTTTATACTTAACTGGGAGTGAAGACCCTAATTCTACTTCACTAATGTCTGAACAAATGGCTCAAGAAACGCCAAACGGCTCTAGCGAGTCCATTGAAGGTGAAGCACATATGATGGCATATATATCGGCAAAAAAAGTTAACCCAATAATAGAATGCTTTCTTAATAACACTTACAATACTACTACATGAAAACAGAAGAAACACGGGACCTAAGACAAGCACTTGGCTCTTTTCCAACAGGGGTAACTATTGTTACAGCTAAAGATAAAGATGGAAGCCCAATAGGATTTACTGCAAACTCTTTCACGTCAGTGTCGTTAGACCCTCCATTAATATTGATATGCATTGATAAGGAATCTTTCAACATAGAATCATTTTCTAAGGATGGGAATTTTGCAGTTAGTGTTCTCTCTGAAAGTCAGCAACATATTTCAACCACTTTTGCAAGTCCTGAAACAGATCGTTTTAAAGATATTTCTTGGGAGTCAAAAGCTACAGGAAGCCCTATCATATCTAACTCAGTCGCCTGGTTTGATTGTGATACGGATAATATTATAGAAGGTGGTGACCACCTTATTGTTGTTGGAAAGGTAAGGGAGTTTGGGTACAACCCACAAACTCCATTGGTTTATTTAAGAGGAAATTATGTCAATCTTGGACTTGAACAGAAAATGCTCCTTGCAATGGAAAATAAAAATACAAAAATACTTGTTGGGGCATTAATTGAATGGAGAAAAAAAATATTTCTCCTTACAGATCAAACAAGTGGGCTACTTTGCTTCCCTACTGCTACAAGACTTGGTGCAAATACTGATGAAGAGAGCCTTCTCGGCAAGCTCTATAAACAAAAAATTCACATAAATGAACATTATCTATTCTCAGTTTTTGAAAATAATGATGATAGAACTAGCCTAATATATTACCGTACAAAAATCGAGGATGGCTCATCTATAACTACTGGAAAGTTTTATGACTTTGACTCAATACCGTTTGAACTTCTAATTGATAAGGCAAGTAGGATAATGCTTAAACGCTATATTGCTGAAAGAGATTTGAATGCTTTTGGAGTATTTGTAGGTAAGGAAAGTGAAGGTAATATCGAGGCTATAAGTAAAACTAATCAAAATATATAGGAGCTGTTAATATGAATTTTTCTTTATTTGCTCAAATGGAAAGGATAGACGAAGAGCAATCACAAAAACGCTTATATGAAGAGTATGTTGAGCTATGTCAAATAGCTGACAGGTCAGGTTTTAAAACAATATGGACAGGTGAACATCACGGCATGAACTTCACTATTGCTCCAAACCCGTTTATTAATCTAGCTGATTTAGCCAACAAAACAAAAAATGTTAGGCTTGGAACTGGGACAATTATTGCACCTTTTTGGCATCCAATCAAGCTGGCAGAAGAAGCGGCAATGACGGACATTATCTCAGGTGGTCGGCTTGAGATTGGTATAGCTAGAGGTGCCTACTCTTTTGAATATGATCGCCTTGCAGATAGCATAGATGCATTTTCAGCTGGAAGTGCTATGAGAGAAATTGTCCCAGCAATTAAAGGCTTGTGGAAAGGTGACTTCACTGGTGAAGGTGAGCATTGGTCATTTCCAAAAACTACTAGCTCACCAAAACCTCTACAATCTCCTAACCCACCAATTTGGATTGCCGCCAGAGATCAGCATTCTCATGACTTTGCTGTACAAGAGGGTTGTAATGTTCAAGTAACTCCATTGTGGCTTGGAGATGAAGAGGTTATCTCTTTGATGGAAAAATTCAATAACTCTTGTGAAAAATATAAAGATATAAAGCGGCCAAAAATAATGGTACTACGTCACACATTTGTGGGTGAGAGCGAAGAAGAAGTTGTTCAAGGCTCTAAAGATATATCTAGATTTTATTGTTATTTTGGTGCGTGGTTTAAGAATGAAAGGCCTATTAAGCAAGGACTTATTGAGAAGCTTACGGATGAAGAAATGTCTAAAATGGAAATGTACTCACCTGAAAAAATGCGTCAAAATAGTATTATAGGAACTCCTGATGAAGTTATTGAGCGTATCAAGCTTTGTGAGACTCTTGGTTTTGATGAATATAGTTACTGGATTGATAGCAGCATGAGCTTTGAAAAGAAAAAGAGATCTTTAGAACTTTTTATTGAAAAAGTGATGCCTGCATTTACATAAAGAGGAAGGGACATGGAACACTTTAAACACTATATTAATGGTAAGTTTAGTTCTGGATCAGAACGCTTTGAAACTATTAATCCTGCAAATGGCATACCATGGGCAACCTTTCCATCTGCAACAGAAGATGAGTCTAATTTAGCCATAGAGTCCGCGCACAAGGCACTCCATGATAGTCCCTGGTCAAGTCTTACTCCAACCCAAAGGGGAAAATTAATTCATAGGCTAGGTGATTTAATCTCTGAGAATGCTAGAGAGTTAGGTGATCTTGAGACCAGGGACAGTGGAAAATTGTTAGTTGAAACTCGTGCTCAATCCAACTATGTTTCTGACTATTACTATTACTATGCTGGCCTAGCAGACAAAATACAAGGAGAGGTTCTTCCCATTGATAAACCTAATATGCGTGTTTTTACAACCCGTGAACCTATTGGGGTTGTTGTTGCCATTGTTCCTTGGAATGCGCAACTTTTTCTTTCAGCAACAAAAATAGCTCCTGCTTTAGCTGCAGGAAATACACTAGTAGTCAAAGCCTCTGAACAGGCTCCCGCTGCGTTATTTAAATTTGCTGAGTTGGTTGAAAAAAGTGGTTTTCCTCCTGGAGTTATAAATATCATAACTGGCTTTGCAGAGCCATGTGGGCGAGTATTAACTACCCATCCAAAAGTTGCAAGAATTGCTTTTACTGGTGGCACTGAAGTTGCTAGACATATTGTTAGGAATAGTGCTGAAAATTTTGCTCATGTAAGTCTTGAGCTTGGTGGCAAATCACCTATGTTGATTTTTGAAGACTGCAATATTGACGGGGCAGTAAATGCCATTATTGCAGGAAACTTTGGAGCTTCTGGGCAAAGCTGTGTTGCCGGCTCGCGTGTTTTTATTCAAAAATCAATTCACTCTCAAATAATTGAGAAGATTAAAGAGCGTGCAAAAAATATTATAGTTGGCGATCCCTTAGATAGGGATACACAGGTTGGGCCTCTTGCAACAAAACATCAAGTTGAAAGAGCACTAAGTGTTGTTAAACAGTCTATTAAGCAAGGCGCCAAACTTATTTTTGGAGGTGACAAGCCAAGCCATAAAAAAGAAGGATGGTACTTTGAACCTACTTTACTTGAATGCCCTAATCAGGAATTTGATTGCGTTAAAACAGAACTATTTGCACCTGTAATAAGCGTCATTGCATTTGATACTGAAGAAGAGGTTATAGAAATGGCAAATGACTCTGCTTATGGTCTTGGTGCAGGAGTTTTTACTGAAAATTTAGCAAGAGCTCATCGCGTTAGTGAAAAAATACACTCTGGGATTGTTTGGATTAATACTTATCGAGCAATTTCACCTATTGCTCCTTTTGGTGGTGTGAAACAAAGTGGAGGGAGTAGGGAGGCTGGAATAGATGCTATTCATGAATACACTCGCACTAAAACAACATGGATTAACACGTCTTCTGAACCAATGAGCAACCCTTTTATAATGAGATAAATAATCTTAATCTTTAAAAATTAATGGAGTAAATAATGGACAAAGAATTATTCGAATTAGGCTTATCAAAGAGAAAAGCAACCCTAGGTAGTGACTATGTAGAAAAAAACTTAGAGGCAGCAGATGATTTTAATGAAGACTTTCAAAAACAAATGACTGAGTGGTGCTGGGGCTTTGGATGGGGTGATGACACCATTAATGAAAAAACTAGGTCTATGATGAATCTAACAATGATTGCTGCCCTTGGAAAAATGGATGAATGGGAAATCCACCTTAAGGGCGCTTTAACGAATGGAGTAAGTAAGGATGAGATTAAATCAATACTCCATGTTATTGCAATCTATTGTGGAGTTCCTCAAGGAGTTGAGTGTTTTAAAATTGCAAGAAAAGTTTTAGAGAATGCTGGTGAGATTTAAGTGCCAAAAAATTCTTAATGCGCTACTTTAGAATCATTATTTTTTGATGAAGTCATTGCAACAGAAAATGCAATTAATAAAAATCCAGTTATTGCCATGATGCCCATAGTCTCTCCAAACAGATACCAAGCCTGAATTACTACAAGAGCAGGAACTAAATAAAAGTAACTACCAACTCTAGCTGAAGCATCCTGCTTAATCATTGTCATTAAAAGGAGCACCGCTCCAATTGAAAGCCCAAAAACCTGCCAGGCTAGGGTAATAACAAATGAACCAGTCCATTGAACCTCACCAGTCTCAAAACAAAAAGCCACAATAATACAAAACATAAATGCACCAAGATATTGAACCCAGGTTCCACTAATTAAATCCATGTCGCTGCAAAATCGCTTTTGATAAATGGCCCCTAACGAAATCCCAAAAAGTGATGCAAATACGGCCAATATTGCCCAAAAAGAGAAACCGCTAAAAAAACCATCAGTGGTTAAGTCAAACCTTTCAAATAAAACTAAATATATCCCTATGAGTCCGATAATTAAACCAATCCATTGTTTTCTAGATACCCTCTCATGAAGAATTATTCCAGCCATGAAAGCCATTCCTAATGGCTGAAGACCAATGATCATTGAGGATAATCCGGCCGGCATTCCCCATTTGATCGCCTGAAAAACACCTCCAAGATATATCCCATGAATCAATACTCCTACGAATATTAGATGAAAAAATGCGGATCGAGAGCTTGGCCAACTGCTTTTATTGATTCGTAATATAAAAAACAAAACTAGTAATGTAAGCGCAGTGCGATAAGCTAATAAAGTGAATGGCTCTGCGTATGGAAGGGCGTATTTGGCGGCCAAAAAACCTGTGCTCCATATCCAAACAAAAAGCCATGGGGTAAAGCGTGCACTTAAAGTAAGATTTTTCATAAAAAACACCAAACATTCATTTACTTATTAAATCACTAATTAAAATAACTTAGATAATTAATCAAGAATCGATTTTATATAAAATAGCTCTATGGCAATCAAGAAACGTAACTCGAGCAAAACTTTGATTAGACTATAATATATACTGTAATTCTTTCATAAACCTGTCAGATTTTGACTATTTCTTTTGAATAAAGTTACCCAATTTTAAATAATTTTATGAAGCAATTTTTTTCTATCATTCTGCTTTTGATCCTTGCCCCCCTCTCAACAAGCTGGGCTGAAACTCTTTTAGTTGATAAAGAATCTAATCTAAGTGAAAGCAATCAATCATCAATTTTATTACAGGGTGAAAATAACCTTAGTTTTGAAAAAAGCCCAGTAAAAGTTAACGAGGCTTTTAAGTTAAGTGCTATTTCGGTTGATGAAAAGACAATTACTGTGAGATGGATTGTTAAGGATAACTATTACCTCTATAAAGATAAAATTTCTTTTTCAGTCAAAGGGGCAACAATTGAAAATGCTTTGTTTCCAAAGGCAAAGTTCAAGGTTGATGAGTTTTTTGGTGAGGTCAGTATTTACAATTCATCCATGGAGGTTGTTCTTTCACTTACTGATATTGTTAGCAACAAGGTTATATTAACAATAGAACACCAAGGCTGCTGGGAAGGTGGGGTTTGTTATCCCCCTCAGAGTGATACCATTCAAGTTGATTTTAATGGTACTCAAGCATTCTCTTCTCAAGACAATAGTCAAATAACAAAGTCAGAAAAAAGTGCCAATGAAAAATTTCAACAAGGTGGCTTAACTTTATTGGTTGCAGCATTTTTAGCTGGTTTGGCACTTTCTTGGACACCTTGCGTATACCCAATGGTACCAATACTCTCTGGGATTATTATTGGGCAAAAGAAAGCTCCAAGTACTCCAAGGGCAATCTTGATGTCCGTTGTATTTGTTTTTTCAATGTCTCTCGCTTATGCATTAATTGGAGCAACAGCTGGTTACTTCGGGGCTGGCATAAATATTCAGGCGATAATGCAAACTCCTTGGGTCTTGATTGTTTTCAGTTTAGTTTTTCTATTCCTTGCATTTTCAATGTTTGGATACTATGAAATCCAACTACCCTCTAAATTACAAGTCAAGATTACAAGCCTTAGTAATAGGCAAACGAGTGGTGACTTTATTGGTGTAAGCATCATGGGCTTCCTTTCTGCTCTAATTGTTGGTCCATGTGTAACGCCCTTCCTGGCAACCGCTTTAAGCTATGTTATTGCTGGAGGAAGTGCTGCTAAGGGGGCCGCTAGTCTTTTTGCAATGGGCTTGGGAATGGGCATCCCTCTAATAATAATTTGTGGCTGGGGTGTCAATGCACTGCCAAAAGCTGGGCCATGGATGGAAAATGTCAAGAAAATTTTTGGCTTTTCAATGATTGCTGTTTCTCTCTATTTACTAGATCGAATTCTTAACCCACTTTTGTCTCTAGTTCTATGGTCCCTGCTATTCACTATAGCTCCAATTATGCTTGGTGTTTTTAACAAAATTACTAAATCCATTAGTTTCTGGAGTCTTCTATTCAAAGCAATATGTTTGATTTTTTTAGCTTATGGCGTCTTACTATGGTTAATGGTAGCGAAAGGTGGTGGCGATATTCAACAACCTCTTGACTCAATTATTTATGGGGATAGTATAGATTCATCAAATAGTGTTGATTTTCAAGTGATTAAAGATGAAGATGAATTTAATACATTATTAGATAAAACTAAAAATAATAATAATTTGCTAGTCATCAAGTTTTATGCCGAATGGTGTATTTCTTGCAACAAGCTTGAGAGAGTCGTTTTCTCAAACAGACAAGTCAATGATGCTTTGGCTGATTCTCTTAAATTTACATTAGACGTAACTGACAATAATCGCTTCAATCAGTTGATGCTTGCAAGATTCTCCCTTGTTGGGCCACCTGCCATATTATTTATTAAAAATGGTAATGAACTTCGAGATCAAAGGATTATTGGTGAAGTTAGTGCTAAAGAGTTTGTAAACCACATAAATAATCTACAATAAATATTTATTAATTTCCTCTAAATGCTTCGAATTGTAGCTATATTTGGTTAAATAGGTGGTAAAATTCTTATTAGTTATTTACAGTTATAATTTAGTCTCAGAGGCTTATTTATTATATTTTTAAGCCAAAACATGAACTTGCAATCGTTACTTGTCTTAATGGCTTTAATAGGAATCTGTATTTAGATTCAAAAAACTAGTTGCAAAGAATAATAAAGAGGATTACAAATGGATATTCGAAAAGTTAAAAAGCTAATGGAGCTTCTGGAGGAATCTGGAATGTCAGAGATTGAAATTAAAGAAGGAGAAGAGTCAGTAAAAATTTCTAGATATGGAAATTCTCCTGCACCAAGTCACTCTTTTGTTCAGCAGCAAGCGCCTGCCTCTATGCCTCCAGTGGCAGCAGTCCCAATAATTGCAGATGAACCTGCTACTATTGGCCAGTCTTTAACATCTCCTATGGTAGGAACTTACTATTCAGCTCCTTCTCCAACTGCAAAGCCTTTTGTAACAGTTGGTCAGCAGATAAAACAGGGCGATACTATTGGCATTGTTGAGGCTATGAAAATAATGAATCAAATTGAAGCTGAACAGTCAGGTACAGTCCTTCAAATTCTTGTTAAAGATGGTGAAGCAGTAGAATTTGGACAATCGCTAATCATAGTCGAATGAGTTCAATAAAAAAAGTTTTAATTGCTAACCGTGGTGAAATTGCACTTCGAATTCTTAGGGCCTGCAAAGAACTTGGAATTCAAACTGTTGCAGTATATTCAACAGCAGATAAAGACTTAAAACACGTTCGATTAGCAGATGAAGCAGTTTGTATTGGGCCACATCCATCTATTAAAAGCTACCTTAATATTCCCGCTATTATAAGTGCTGCTGAGGTAACACATTCTGATGCAATTCATCCAGGATATGGATTTCTTTCTGAAAATGCTGACTTTGCTGAACAGGTTGAGCAAAGTGGTTTTATCTTTATTGGTCCACACGCAGAAAATATAAGGGTTATGGGGGATAAAGTTGCTGCCATTGAAGCAATGCAAAGCTCCGGTGTACCTTGTGTTCCAGGGTCAAATGGAGCGCTAGATGATAATGAACAAAGAAGTATCAAAATTGCGAGAGAAATTGGCTTACCAATAATTATTAAAGCCTCTGGTGGGGGAGGTGGCCGTGGAATGCGAGTTGTAGAATCTGAAGATGACTTAGCTGACTCAATAAGACTTACTCAGTCTGAAGCGTTAAGTTTTTTTGGTAACGGTGAAGTATACATGGAAAAATTCTTAACCACTCCGCGTCATATTGAGATTCAAATTCTAGCTGATCAGCATGGAAATGCAATACATCTTGGTGAAAGAGACTGCTCAATGCAGAGGCGTCACCAGAAAGTTGTAGAGGAGGCTCCTGCGCCAGGAATCTCTCCAGAATTAAGAAATAAAATTGGTAATATTTGCGCTGAAGCGTGTAAAAAAATTAACTATCGTGGAGCTGGAACGTTTGAATTTCTTTTTGATAATGACGAGTTTTACTTTATTGAAATGAATACTAGGGTTCAAGTGGAGCATCCAGTAACTGAAATGGTCACTGGGGTTGATATTGTCCGTGAACAAATCTTAATTGCGGGTGGTGATAAATTATCAATAACTCAAGATCAAGTTGAAATTAAAGGTCATGCTGTTGAATGCAGGATTAATGCTGAAGACTCTATAACATTTATGCCCTCACCTGGAAAGATTACTCAGTACCATGCTGCTGGTGGCTTAGGAGTTAGAATAGACTCTCATATTTATAATGGCTATAATGTACCGCCATACTATGACTCTATGATTGGAAAAGTGATTACTTTTGGCGACAACCGAAATAATGCAATTGTTAAGATGCAAAATGCTCTTGATGAAATGGTTATTGATGGAATAAAAACAAATATTCCACTTCAAAGAAAAATTATGACTGATGAAGTATTTAAAAAAGGTGGTATGAATATTCACTACCTAGAAAAAATGCTTGGAGGCGAAGAATAATGAAAATTAAAGTCGGCATAATTGGTGGTTCAGGATATACCGGAATAGAACTATTGCGCATCATCCATCAACACCCACTTGCTGAAGTTACATCGATTACCTCCAGAGCTCTTAAAGGAAAAAAAATATCAGAAGTTTTTCCTAATATGCATGGTTTATCAGAATTAATATATTCGCTGCCAGATGATAAAGCTTTGTTTGAATGTGATATCGTTTTCTTTGCAACGCCACATGGAGTTGCAATGAATAATGCTAAATCTTTTCTTGAAAAAGGCATCAAAGTTGTTGATCTAGGTGCTGACTTCAGAATTAATGACGCAGACTTATGGTCAAATTGGTACAAAATGGAGCACTCACAGTCTTCACTTCTAGAGGAGGCAGTGTATGGTCAGCCTGAAATTAGAAGGGATGCTATTAGAAATGCGCGACTAGTTGCAAATCCTGGGTGTTATCCAACAGCAGTTCTTCTAGCCTTAAAACCTCTTCTTGAGAATGGCTTAATTGATACCTCAAGCATAATTGCAGACTGCAAATCTGGAGCCAGTGGAGCAGGAAGAATTGCAAACCAAGCAACTCTTCTTTGTGAGATAACTGAAAGCTTTAAACCCTATGCAGTAAGTGGTCACAGGCACTTTCCTGAAATAAAGCAAGAGTTAGAACTTATGGCTGGAAAGCCAGTTGGGTTAACTTTTGTTCCCCACTTGCTTCCAATGATTCGAGGTATAGAGGCTACTATTTATGTTGATCTTGTTGATCCAGCTGTTGATATTAGATCTTATTTCGAAAATGCCTACAAAAATGAAGAATTTGTTAAAATACTCCCTGAAGGTACTTATCCTGAAACGCGTTCCGTTAAATCATCAAACTATTGCCAGATTTCAATTCAGTATATTAAACACAGTAACAAATTGGTAATTATGTCAGTTATTGACAACTTAGTTAAGGGTGCTGCGGGCCAAGCAATCCAAAATATGAACTTAATGTTTGGACTTGAAGAGCAGGAAGGTCTTACACAGATTGGTTTACTGCCTTAAAAGCAGTCTATATATAATAATTTGGAGATAACCTATGGTTACCGCTGAAATTCAAGATGAAGCTGATATAGTTTTTAGCGATAGCGCTGCAAGCAGAGTTGCGCAACTCATCAAAGAAGAAAAAAACCCAGCTTTAAGGCTTCGAGTCTATATTACTGGTGGTGGATGCTCAGGCTTCTCCTATGGCTTTGCTTTTGATGAAAATCTTAAAGAAGGTGATAGTGGAGTTAATAAACAGGGTGTTGAACTAGTTATCGATCCAATGAGTTATCAGTATCTCATGGGCTCAACAGTAGACTATCTTGAGGATCTCCAAGGTGCAAGATTTATTGTAAGTAACCCTAATGCCAAAACCACTTGTGGTTGTGGATCTTCTTTTTCAATTTAATAAAATTAATAATAATATGATCGAATATATACCAGGCCTAGCAGGCGTTCCAGCAACTAAATCAGCAATTTCTTCAATCGATGGTGAGAAAGGAATACTTGCTTATAGAGGCTACTCCATTCAAGATCTTGTCGAGCATTCTTCATTTGAAGAAACTGCTTTGTTGTTAATGAATGGCGAGCTTCCTTCATCTAAAGAGCTGTCAAACTTTAAAAATATTTTACAAAAAAGAAATGAAGTAAAACGAAAAATCCGCCATTTACTTTGGTCGCTTCCACCAACTGGACACTCAATGGACGTGCTTCAAACTGCCATGGCCGCAATGGCTACTTTCTACCCAGATGCTGGCGCATCGGAACCAGATTCAGCATATACTCAGAATGCACTTATCAAAATAATTTCTAATATGAGCACTCTGGTAGCAATGTGGACTCGCATTAGTAGAGGATATGATCCAATTCCTCCAAGTAATAAAATGTCTTATGCTGAAAATTTTATGTACATGTGCTTTGGAGAGGAGTCTGATCCAGAAATTATTAATCTTTTAGATGCTTCCTTAATTTTACATGCTGAACATACAATCAATGCTTCCACCTTTTCGACTATGGTAACGGCATCTACACTTGCTAATCCTTTTTCTTCAATCGCCTCAGGAGTTGGAACTCTTGCTGGGCCTTTGCATGGTAATGCAAATGAAAACGTACTTCTTATGCTTGATGAAATTGGTTCTGCAAAAAATGCCCGCTCATGGATTGAAAATAGACTCAAAAACAAACAAGTTATTTGGGGCATGGGTCATCGCGAATATAAAACTAAGGATCCTAGAGCTACAATTCTTGAGAAAATGATTAAGACTTATATTAAGAAAAATGGTCTCAACTTATCTAACCGATTCGAAACGGCACTTGAAGTTGAAAGTGTCTGTAATGAATTATTATCTGAAAAAGGGGTCTACCCCAATGTTGACTTTTATTCTGGCATCCTTTACTCAGAAATATTTAACTTTACCAAAGAACACTTTACTCCTATTTTTGCCATGGCTCGTTCAGCTGGATGGGTGGCTCATTGGCATGAGCAGGTTAGTCACAATAGAATCTTTAGACCGACACAGATATACACTGGTGCTGACTTTAGGGACTATCCTTCTAATTAATAATGGATAAGACTACTCACTTTGGCTATAAACAGGTCGATGTTGAAAAAAAACAAGGCCTAGTTAAGGGCGTATTTGACTCAGTTGCAGGCAAATATGATCTCATGAATGATGTCATGTCAATGGGAACTCACCGATTATGGAAAAACTATACGATTTCTAGTAGTAATGTATCAGAAGGAGACCAAGTTCTTGATATAGCCGGGGGAACAGGTGATCTAGCTATAAAATTTAGAAAAAAAGTTGGTGAATCTGGAAAGGTTATCTTATCTGATATCAATGGCTCAATGCTTAATGAGGGTAGAAAAAATCTTTTAAATCATGGAATTATTGACGTGGACTTTGTTCAAGCAAATGCTGAATCTCTTCCATTTGAAGACAATACATTTGATTGTGTAAGTATTGCCTTTGGCTTAAGAAATGTAACGAATAAGGATATTGCACTTCAACAAATGCATCGTGTTTTAAAAAAGGGTGGTACATTGCTAATTTTAGAGTTTTCTAAGGTTGAGAATGAGATGCTGAAAAAAATATACGACTTATACTCTTTCAACGTTATACCAAAATTTGGCGAATTCTTTGCAAGTGATGAAGATAGTTATCAGTACCTTGCAGAATCAATTCGCAAACACCCTGATCAAGAAACACTAAAATCTATGACGCTTGATGCTGGGTTTGGTTTTTGCGAGTATCACAATCTTACTGGCGGTATAGTAGCGCTTCATAAAGCAATCAAAACTTAATTACTATGTTTCGCCTTGCAATTGAAAAAGCCCTTAACCACATGATAAATGTTAATAGTATTAACATAGATCGCCTCGACAACAGTCTAGTTAGTTTGTATGTTGATGATATAGATTTAAAACTTTTTTTTCTGTGTCTAAATTCTCGCATTTTTGTCATAGAGAATACTGAGAACAAAGATGCTAACGTTGATATTACTCTCAACAAAAATGCCTTCCTATCTTTATTTAAAGGCACCTCCTTTGAAGATTTAATTGAAAGCGAAGATATTGAAATTAATGGAAGCATTAAAACAGCGCAGCAATTAGCTGATTTATTTGCATTATCCTCTATAGATATAGAAGAACTTATTTCTCAGTATACTGGGGACGTTATTGCTCATCAGCTTGGACGAACAATAGATAGAATTAAAGATGCTTCAGCTCAGGACAAGGATTCATTTATTGAGGGTTTAAAAAATGAATTTACCACTCTTTTAATTGCTCCTAGTCGATCTAAATTTTTTAAAAAAAGAGCGTCCTAAATGAAAAGTTTTTTTCGCTTCCTTGGCATATCAAGAACTCTAATAAGATACCGACTAGATCATCTTATATTATCTACTTCGCTTCTAAAAAGCCTCAAGCCACTAATTTATTTAACGCCATGGCATTATTTTCCAAGCAAAAAACTTAGTAGGGGTGAAAGAATTCGCCTTGCGCTCGAAGAATTAGGCCCAATTTTTATAAAATTTGGTCAAACGCTTTCAACTCGAAGAGACCTTCTTCCAGAGGATATAGGTAATGAGTTGGCAAAACTGCAAGATAAATGCCCTCCCTTTCCAGCTAAAGACTCTAAATCAATTATTGAAAAAGCCCTTGATGCAAGCGTCACAACTTTATTTGCATCTTTTGATGATGAGCCCTTAGCTTCAGCATCTATTGCACAGGTTCATAGCGCGATTACTCATAATAATGAAGAAATTATTATTAAGGTTGTTCGGCCAGGAATAGAAAAACAAATTAAAAGAGATATTCGCTTACTTTATGCCTTTGCAGGCCTAGCTGAAAAACATCCTGACGGTAAAAGACTGAGGCCAAGAGAGGCAGTTGCTGAATTTGAAACTATCATTTATAACGAACTAAATATGATGGTTGAGGCAGCTAATGCATCCCTACTTAGAAAGAACTTTAGTGATTCCAGCCTTCTTTATGTCCCAAAAGTTCACTGGGATTATTGCCGTTCAAACATACTGGTAACTGAGCGCATTTATGGAACTCCAGTTACTAATATTGAGGCCTTAAAAAGTACTGATACAAACCTTCAAACTCTCGCTGAAAATGGTGTGGTGATTTTCTTCACTCAAGTGTTCGATCATAATTTTTTCCATGCTGATATGCACCCAGGAAATATTTTTGTTGGAGAAAATGATCAATATATTGGTGTTGATTTTGGAATTATGGGCACTCTAACAGAAGCTGATCAATACTATCTTGCTCAAAACTTTTTAGCTTTTTTCAATCAGGACTATAAAAAAGTCGCTCAAGTCCACCTTGAGTCAGGCTGGATACCAGAAGGAACAAATGTCTTAGAGTTTGAAAATGCAATTCGAAGTGTTTGTGAGCCGATATTTCAAAAACCCTTAAGCGAAATTTCTTTTGGTCAAGTTTTATTAAGCCTATTAAAAGAGGCCAAACGTTTTGACATGGAAGTTCAGCCTCAGCTTCTACTACTTTATAAAACATTACTAAACATTGAAGGATTAGGGAGAACTCTATACCCTGAACTTGATCTATGGGCAACGGCAAAACCTTACCTTGAGAAGCTTGCCAAAGACAAATATAGCTTTAAAAACATAACTAAAAAAATCTCTGATCAACTTCCTGAGCTTATTTTAGAATTACCACAAATCCCTATGTTAGTAATTAATGCTTTAAAACAAATTGAAAAAGGCTCACTTCAACAAGAAAATTCAAAAAAACAAACAGAGGCAATTCTCGCTCAACTTCGAGAAAACTCACTAAAGGAGCGTGCGACTATTATTGCAATATCACTTCTTGTACTCACAGGGTTTCTTGCAACTCAATCAATTTGGACTTATGCTGGGGTAAGTGTATTTTTCAGCCTTATCTTCTGGCTTAAATCGCGCTAAAAAACTTATTAAGACTTATAAATTAGCAATTATATAGATTTAGTCGTCTAATAAAAAAGTTGGCATTTTGTAGTACATATCAACTGAGCTATCTGTTCTTTTTACTTTTTCTTCTTCTAACTCTTTGTAGACTTCTTCTAACGCTTTGCGGGCCTTTTCAAGAAGAGGCTCTGTAAGTATACATATAGGTTCTTCGGCTTTTATAATCATTGCATTTCTAGATAAAACTAAAACTTCACTAAATGGAGGAGTTACCTTGCCCGTTGAAACCTTAATAGGTTTATCATTTTTATCATAAATAGCACATTTAACATTTTTAGCTTCATTAGCACTAATGAGGATAGAGGTGCTATCGGTTAGTTCTTTTCTCTCAAAATAAAAATTCTCAACTTGAATTCCATTAGACTCACCATCAATAGTAGTCATCATATTAATCTCATCAGCAGAAATGGAGTAAGGCACTAAAAGAAGACCAATTAGGAATAGTTTTTTCATAAGTAAGATAGTCTAGAAAATTTAATGTGGATTAGGGGTTCTTTAAATCAAGACTCGATTAAGCTGATCAGCCATTAATATTTCCTGATATCTCTCCATTTTCCAAAATATACTCGGCCGCTCTTAAGCCATCTTCATAGAAAATAGATTTACCATTAAGAACGCCATTCTTATATTCTTGCTCAGACTCCAAGAGGCCATCTTCATTCCAGGCAGTAAGAGTACCTTCAAGTTCATTGTTTTCATAAAAACCCTCTGAAGCTTTTTTTCCATTCTCATACCAATAAGTTAAAGTACCTTCAAGTTCATTATTTTCATAAAAACCCTCTGAAGCTTTTTTTCCATTCTCATACCAATAAGTTTCTCTACCATTTTTAATGCTATCTTTATACGTTGTCTCTAGCTTCATGCCATTATCTAAATGTTCAGTTTGTAATCCATTTGTATTTTTATTCATAGTGAGATTATATTTGATTTTGCATCAAAGTCCAAATTTCG
>CAJQRX010000028.1 GCA_905612405.1 uncultured Candidatus Thioglobus sp. | reverse complement strand
CAACCGTTCTATATAGAGCGATTAATAAATTTAGTCATCAAATTCTTTGCTGTGTTTTCTTAATTTATCTATAAGAGAGATAATCTTTTTATCGCCTCTTAAAGACTCGTGAATATAGTCAAAGTATTCAAACCCATTGTCTTTAAACTGTCTTGAAATATTTGGGTAATACCATTGCTTATCTAATGTATTAAGAACAAACTCTCTATTAACCCATAAAGACTCATCTGCTGACTCAAAGACCTGATCAATAATATGCTCTGCCTTTAAACAACTAAAGATAATATCCACATCTTTCCAGAGTTCAACAGGAAACTGTTGATAGTGCTCTTCATCGATATTAAATGTATTTATCCCATCTAATATTTCTTCTTTGCTTGTTCCAATGAACTCACCATCGTAATTCTCAATCTTATTGTCTTCCACTCATGGACTCCTGTGTATTATTTGTACTCATTATGAAATCTAACCTCTAAAAGCATTATCTGAAAGAAGATAGTCAAGCTCCTCCATAGTGCTCATTCGCCCAAATATTTCATTTCTATGAGGAAAACGACCAAACTTTTTGATAATATCTCTATGATGTTTAGAAAACTCTAAATTAAAGTTATATTTTTGAAATAAATATACTTGTAAATTTTGATGGTCTATATTTTCACTATGCATAAGAGGCATAAAAAGAAATAGCAATTTTTCATCACTCAACTCTTCATCACAGCCATTATTAATTGCATTTAAAGCAACTTCAACAGCCATATCTTCCGTTTTAAAGCTTTTTGCCTGACCTCTAAACATGTTTAAAGGAAACTGGTCTAGAATGATTATTAGGGCTACTGAGCCTTCAGCAGTATCACGCCAATTCATAAACCCACCTGAAGATATACTCTCCCATAGATTTTCATAGCGCTGCCTGATTTCATTATCTATTTCAGCGGTAGATGAAAACCAGTGTTGTTTACTTTTTTCTGAGAACCAATATTGATGAATATCGGATGGTGTTATCGCTTTTTCGCTCATAGTACTTAAAAAAAATTCCTTCAGAGCGGGGTAATATACCACTCTGAAGGATTAATAGTTAGTACTTAACGATGAGGTGATTTTTCAGCAAAGTCTTTATACTTTTCTAGATGCCTAACTGGCTTACTCATAGCATCTTTTCTGAATGGATCACCTAATTCTCGAGAACACATAATCTCAATGATTGTAGTTTTTCTTTCGTTCATCTGCATATCAATCGCTTTTTTAAGAGCAGGACCAACGTCTTCAAGTTTATCTACACGAATTCCTTCAGCGCCCATTGATTCAGCAATATTGACAAAATGTTGGTCCGTAAGCTCAGCAGCTACAAAACGTCTATCATAAAAATCTACTTGGTTTTTCTTTTCAGCGCCCCAATGACGATTATGAAATACAACAGCTGTAACAGGAATATCATGACGAACACATGTCATTGTTTCAACCATACTCATTGCCCAAGCACCATCTCCCGCATAAGAAACAGCAGGTCTATGCTGTGCAGCAGCTTTAGCGCCAATGATCGTTGGAAAAGCGTAACCACAATTACCAAAACTCATCGCTGCAAAAAAGCTACGAGGCTTCTCAAAACGAAGGTAGCTATTAGCAACTGAGTTTATATTTCCAATATCAGTCGATACCATAACATCTTCAGGCATTGCCTTTTCAAGTTCACGTAATACTTGTCTAGGATGAAGCCAGCCTTCTTCTTTATTTGCAAGCATATCCATGCTATATGAATCAGTTTCATGAATCCACTCATCAAGTTCTAATTCCCAAGAAGCTTTTTCGTCTGCAATAATTGTAGCTCTATTCTCTTTAGAAGAATCACAATCAAGAGTTACAGATGTCAATTTTTTACAAAGAATACTTGCAACTGCTTTAGCATCTCCACAAATACCAACATTAATTGGCTTAACCAATCCAAGCATTTTGTGATCTGCATCAATTTGAATAATTTGAGCATCTTTAGGCCAGTAATCCATACCGTGTTGAGGTAATGTTCCAAATGGACCTAAACGAGTTCCTAATGCAATAACTACATCTGCTTTTGCAATTAACTTCATTGCAGCTTTTGAGCCTTGATATCCCAAAGGACCACACCAAAGAGCATGACTTGCAGGAAATGAATCATTGTGGAGATAGCTATTTACAACTGGCGCACCTAAACGCTCAGCTAAAGCTGCGCATTCGTCAACACCATCTGCCATAACTACACCACCGCCAGAAACAATAACTGGAAACTTGGCTTTACCAATTAAAGTAACAGCTTCGTTTAAGCTATCTTCACCGCCCGAACCTCTATCAACTCGACGAGGAGTAGGAATAGTAAAATCACCATCTGCATAAAAGTAATCTCTAGGAATATTTAACTGAGTTGGAGCCATTTCACTCATCGCTCTATCAAAACAGCGACCAGTAAATTCTGCCATTCTCATTGGATTACACACATGACCTTGATACTTTGTAAATTCTTGAAACATTGGAAGCTGATTAGCTTCCTGGAAACCACCCAAACCCATACCCATTGTAGCTGCTTCAGGAGTAACAATTACAACTGGGCTATGCGCCCAATATGCTGCTGCAATAGCTGTTACGCAGTTAGAAATACCGGGACCATTTTGACCAATGACGACACCATGTCTTCCACTTACTCTTGAATATCCATCCGCCATATGTGCACCACCTTGTTCATGAACTACAGGTATAAATCTAATGCCAGCTGGCTCAAAGATATCCATTGCATCCATAAACGCAGAACCCATAATCCCAAAGATATCGGTTACATCATTAGCGACCATTGTTTCAACAAAAGCCTCACTCGAAGTCATTTTTGCCATTTTATAGTTCTCCTTTTTATTTTATTTATTTAGCATGTCAAGCGCTGAAACATAATCATAACCTAAGTCATGAGCCACCTCAGGACAAGTTACTTGACCACTATGAACGTTTAGTCCAGCTCTTAGATGCTCATCATCTAATAAAGCTTGCTTAACACCTTTATTTGCAATACTAAGACCAAATGGAAGTGTTACATTATTTAGTGCATAGGTTGATGTTTTTGGAACTCCACCAGGCATATTAGCAACACAGTAGTGAACTACTTCATCAATTATGTAAGTTGGATCTGCATGAGTAGTTGCCTTAGAAGTTTCAAAGCAACCACCTTGATCAATCGCAACATCTACAATGACTGATCCAGGCTTCATAGCCTTAATCATTTCTCTGGTTACTAATTTTGGCGCTTCAGCACCAGGAATTAATACACCACCAATAACTAAGTCAGCTTGCAATACATATTCCTCTACTGAGCTTTTGGTTGAGAATACAGTATTCGTGCTTCTACCAAATTGCTGCCAATGTTGCTCTAATGTGTCAGGATTGTTATCTAAAACCCAAACATCTGCACCCATTCCAACTGCCATATGAGCAGCATGAGCGCCAACAACACCGCCACCTAAAATAACAACATTTAAAGGGTCTACTCCTGGAACACCTCCAAGCAAAGCCCCCATTCCACCATTTGGTTGCTCTAAAAAGTGTGCGCCTGCCTGGACAGCCATTCTTCCTGCAACTTTTGACATAGGAGCCAATAATGGTAACCCACCTCTAGGCGAAGT
Source organism: uncultured Candidatus Thioglobus sp. (assembly GCA_905612405.1). Taxonomy (GTDB): domain Bacteria; phylum Pseudomonadota; class Gammaproteobacteria; order PS1; family Pseudothioglobaceae; genus Pseudothioglobus. Next base: position 9,135 of record CAJQRX010000028.1, on the reverse strand, counting down.
AACTGTCTCATAAGCGATACAAATAGCACCACTTTCTACAAGTCCTTTTGTTTGCTCAGGATCTGGCGCAAGGTGAAGATATGTATAAAGAATTTGACCTTCTCTAAGCATTGCAATTTCTATAGCTTGGGGCTCTTTAACTTTGACAATCATATCGGCTGTTGCAAAAACTTCTTTAGCTGTAGATATAATTTCAGCGCCATGACTTGAATAATCGTCATCACTTGCACCAATACCAATACCTGCATTAGTTTCAACTAAAACCTTGTGGCCATGACTAACAAACTCCTTTACACTTCTAGGCGTTAAACCAACTCTATATTCATGGTTTTTAATTTCTTTTGGAACTCCAATTATCATTTTAATTTTCCTGTATTAATTTTTATAATTTATAAACTAGCTTTTGTAACTATTTTGATAGTTAGTAATACCTGTTCTTAACTTATCAATAATTTCATCAATATGTTTTTCTTCACAAATAAATTGAGGTGCAATAATTAAACAATCCCCTGTGGCTTTAAAATTAACACCAGCCTCATAACACGCCTTAAAACATTCAAGCCCAGCCTTACCAGGCTTAGTATTTAACTTCATATCAATACCACCCATCATTCCGTAACCTCTAATATTATCTACAGACTCCAAATCTTGAAGTGAGAACAGACCTTTCTGGAAGTATGGGGATAGATTTTTTGCTCTATTAAAAATATCATCTTTTTCAAAAATATCTTGAACAGCTAGTGCAGCGGCAACTGCTACCGGAGCGGCTGAGTATGTATAACCATGAAATAATTCAACAGCACCCTCTGCTGAAGCATCCATTACAGCATCATAGATATAATCTCTACATGCAACAACGCCCATTGGGACAACGCCATTAGTCGTAGCTTTTGCCATAGTCATAATATCTGGCATAACACCAAACTCATCTGCAGCGAACTTAGAGCCCGTTCTTCCCCAGCCCGTAATGACTTCATCAAAAATTAAAAGTATTCCATGTTCATCACAAATTGCCCTTAGCTTTTCCAAGTAGCCTTTTGGTGGAACCAAAGTTCCAGTAGATCCAGCAATAGGCTCAACAATGCAAGCTGCAATATTTTCACCACCAAAATTTGCACAAATGGTCTCTAAGTCATTCGCTAAATAATCACCTGTTTCTGGCTGGCCACTAATAAATTTATGCTCAGGAAGATGCGTATGTCTTATATGCTGAACACCAGGCATTAGAATACTTGCAAATGTTTTAATATTATTGACCATACCACCAACAGAAATACAACCAATATTCATACCATGGTAGCTTCGCTCTCTACCAACAAATCTAAATCTTTCAGCATTACCTTTTGCTCTGTGGTAAGCAATAGCAATTTTAATTGCGGTCTCTACAGCTGTAGATCCGCAAATAGTAAAAAACATCTTATTTAAATCACCAGGAGTATGCTTTGAAATTCTAGTTGCTAAATCAAATGATCCTCCCCAACCTTGTTGAAATGGCTGAGCATAATCTAAAGTTTCTAATTGCTTTGTTACAGCTTCAGTAATTTCCCTTCTTCCATGTCCTAGTGGATTACAAAAAAGCCCAGAACTTGCATCAATTTGAATTTTTCCATGATGAGTTTTTAAATACATATCCTTTGCTTCTGCAATTAATCTGGGATTTGCTTTAAAATCTCTATTAGATGTAAATGGCATCCAGTGCTCATTAAACGAATTAGGGACCGGTGATGTGCTTCCTGGTTTCATTTTTTACTCCTGTATAATATAAGGACAGAGCATTGATGAAATGCCTGCAACTAATAAGTACGAATTGTAAAATATAAGTGGTCCTAAATTTAAATATATATAGAACCAGAATTCTTACAATTAATAGGCCAGCTAAATGGATGAAATGTGGAACCAGTTTTTCTCTCTTAGGCATGACAAGCCTAGGACCCTGCAATTACAAATTCGTCAGCAATTAATTGATGCTATTACAAATGGCTTAATTGGCCCAAACGAGCCACTTCCATCATCTAGAAACCTTGCTGCAGCTCTTAAGGTTGCCAGAAATACGGTAATTGCTGCCTACAAAGAATTAGAATTTGATGGTTATATTACGCCTCAAGAAAGAAGGGGCTATTTTGTTAACGAACAATTTTATGAAAGCTTTACATCAAACGAAAAAGATCAAGTTGATAATATTGATTCTCCTTTTTGGCTAGAAAAACTAATCACAAAAAAACCCTCCGATAAAGCAAACAGCCGTAATCCTGAAAACTGGCAAAGCCTGCCTTATTCTTTTACTATTGGGCAGCTTGATAAAAGCTTAATTCCTTATTATGAATGGAGAGAGGTAGTTAGACATTCATCAACGCTTCCTGAAATACAAAAATGGAATATTGATCATGTTGATAATGATGACCCTTCTTTAATTAAGCAAATTCAATCAAAAGTTCTTCCCAAAAGGGGTATTTGGGCAAATAAAGATCAAATTTTAATTACTTCAGGTAGTCAGAACGCAATCTATATTATTGCTAGCCTTTTAGCAAAACAAGGCACTATTATTGGAATGGAAAACCCAGGATATACGGATGTAAGAAATATTTTTAGCTTTCGAACTGATAATATTGTTCCTATTGGAATTGATCAAGATGGAATTATTGTTGATGAGATTAAGCCTGAAATTGATATTATTTTTACGACTCCTAGTCATCAATATCCAACAGGTGTAACTATGAGTATGGATAGAAGAAATAAGCTTCTAGCTATTGCTAAAGAAAATCAAATGGTCATTATTGAAGATGACTATGAAGCAGAAGTTAATTTTCTAAGGAAACCCAACCCATCTTTGAAAAGTCTTGATAAAGATAATAATGTTATCTATGTTGGAAGCTTTTCAAAAGCATTTGCACCAGGCTTAAGATTAGGCTACATGGTTGCTCCCGAGGGTTTTATCAAAGAAGCACGAGCTTTAAGACGTTTAATGATTAGACACATACCAGCTAATAATCAACGCTCTGTTGCCCTATTTATAGGACTTGGACATTATCATAATATGTTTACAAAGATTCAAAAAACTAACAAAGAGCGTTGGGGATTAATTAATGAAAAAATTAATCAGGAACCCCTTCTATCAGCCACACCTACCCTTGGTGGCTCTACTTTTTGGGTTAAGATTCCAGAATCAATTGATACTGAAAAACTTTGCCAAAAACTTTTAGACAAAGGGGTAGCTGTGAGACCTGGAAACGCATCTTTTGCTGAGAAAAAACCACCAGAAAATTATTTACATCTTGGATATTCTGCTATTGATACTAATAAAATAAATAAAGGGATTGATATAATTGTGAAAGAAATTAAGGAAATGATATCTTGAATTATTTAAATTTATCTAAAAAATGAGATTACTAGTTTTATGAAAAAAATACTACTATTTCTATTGCTGTCATTTAATCTAATTTCTATTTCATATTCTGAGCCTAATGTTTTGCAGTGTAAGCAAAATTGTGGTACATATGATGCAAAAGATAACTATACCTTTCAAGCAAGAATGGCTCAAGGTGAAGACATGTGGGGTGCTAATGTAACGTTTATAGAAGATGATATTATTATAAGTTCTGCTCATATATTAGGATTTGAACCTAATAGAAAACAGACATTATCATGTGGTCCTGAAGCAGCAAAAAAAAGCAACACAGACTGGAGTCAGCATAAAGGAAATATGTATGTTGTTGATGGGAAAAATTACCCCAATAAAAAAATCATCATTGCTAAGGTATTAGATATATCAGCGAGGTCAACTGGTGAACCACCTGGTTATGATATTCTAGTTGCTCATGTTGATCGAAACTGCAAAAGATGTAATAAAGATATTGAAATTAATCCCATTCCAATTGCGAATAATCTTCCTGCAATAAATACAAAAGCTTTGCATATTGCTGTCCCTGGAGATAGTCAAATGAACAAAGGAAGATTCTTTGATAATCATCTACTTAATGGAAGGATATGGGGAGGCAAAAATAATGCTTGCTCAAGACAAACAGTTAAGCATGACGGTAAACTTAATCCCCCAATGCTTTTTGATACATCAGGCAGCCCAGTAATTTTCAAAGAATGTGAGAAGTATGCTCTTCATGGCCTTCATGGAAATGGTATGGATTATGATGGCAATATGTACGAATTTCTTCAATTAATTCAAACACAAAAACAGTGGATTCAATCAGAGATCTATAGATGGACTGGAAGAACAGAAATGTTAGACACCTGCTCAAGCACCGGAAAAAGATCTTTTATGCCAAATAGTAACTTTGATGTTCCTCAAAATGATTGCGTTAAGGAAACGTTTAGAGATCATCCAGCTAACTTCCCTACATGCAATTTAATTCCTCAAAGTAATACAGTTACAATGCCTTGGTAGTAGTTAAATTATAAAGAAAGTTAATTTCTAATCTTCTTATTTAACGGGTCATACATTGGTTTAAGTGAGGCGCTGGCTTTTTCAACTACACCTTCAACCTCAATTGTATATTCAGCACTCAAAATATCATCATGACTTTCATTAGGAAGGCATGTAACGTAACCAAGACCTACAGAACCTCCAAGTGTATGACTATAAGTTCCGCTAGTCAAGTGGCCTACTATCTCACCATTTTTTAAAATAGGCTCATTGTGATATAGCATTAGTTCAGAATTACTAAGTAGAAATTGCATAACTCTCATTTCATAACCAGAAGCTTTTTTAGCTTTAACCGAGTCAAAACCAATAAAATTACCAAATTTTGAAGGGGTCTTATCAAGCTTCACAGCAAAACCAAGACCTGCATCAATGACATGATCTTCATCAGTAATGTCATGTCCAAAGTGTCTATACGCTTTTTCAATTCGACAACTATCAACAGTATGCATCCCAATCTGCCTTAGAGAGAATTCTTCTCCTTTTGAGTCAATCAACTCGGCTACATAACTTGAAAATTCAATTGGAAAGTAAAGCTCCCATCCCAATTCTCCAACATACGTAATACGATGAGCACGAACATTTGCCATACCAACTTCAATATTGCGAACATTTGCAAATGGGAAGCTTTCATTACTCATATCAGTATCTGTAAGGGATTGTAGTAAATCTCTTGAATTTGGACCCATAATGGCAATACATCCCTCTGCGCTAGTTGCATCAAATAGTGAACAATTAGCTCCTTTCGGCATATTCTTTTTAAGCCAATGCATATCTCGATTAAGACACATTGTTCCGCTAACTATTAAATAATCATCAACGTCAAGGCGAGTAACTGTTACGTCGGCCTCAATACCACCTTTCCGATTAAGCCACTGCGTGTAAACCATTTTGCCAACACCAACATCAACATCATTAGCACAGATTAACTGCATAAAGTCCATAGCATCAGAGCCTTTAACTCTAATCTTGGCGTAAGAGGACATTTCATACATACCAACAGTCTCTCTAATAGCTTGTTGCTCCAATTTATGAAAGTCAAACCAATTTTGTCTGCCCCATGAATATTCATACTTAGCTTCAACTTTACCAATCAAGTTCTTTGGAACAAACCAATTAGGCCTCTCCCAGCCAGCAACCTCACCAAAACAGGCGCCACGTTCTTTGAAAAATTCGTAAAGCGGAGTTTTTCTTAAACCTCTAGCAGTTTCATATTGATGATATGGAAAATGATTTTCATAAAGGTAGCCTAGAGTTTCAGTAACTCTATTTGCTAAGTAAATTTTATTATTTTGAAATGGCTCATTTCTTCTAATATCAACATCCCATAAATCACAAGGAGGTTCTTTTCCAACAATCCATTCTGCTAAATATTTACCCGCGCCACCAGCCGCCTGAATGCCAATTGAATTGAATCCTGCAGCAACAAAAAAATTACCTAATTCTGGTGACTCACCTATTTGAAAATTATCGTCTGGGGTAAAACTTTCTGGTCCATTAAACATTGTCTCAATTCCCAAGCTTTCCATAACTGGAACTCGGTTCATAGCTAGCTCAAGATAAGGCATACAGTGATCCAAATCATCTTGTATTTGGTCAAAGCAAAAGTCTTCTGGTATTCCATTTTGAGCCCATGGTTTCGCATTCGGTTCAAACAAACCTACTAATATTTTTCCTGCATCTTCTTTATAATATGCAGATTCATCAGGAACCCTAACTACAGGCATATCACCTATATTTGGAACGGTAGAAGTTAGGAAGTAGAAGTGCTCACAAGCATGGAGTGGAACTGAAACTCCAGCCATTTTTCCAACTTCCCTTGCCCACATTCCGCCACAATTAACTACTACTTCAGATTGTATATCACCAAATTCAGTTTGAACACCCTTAGCCTTTCCATTTTCTTTAAGAATTCCAGTAACTTTAACATCTTCGAAAATCTTAACACCATTATTTTTAGCGCCTTTTGCAAGAGCCATTGCAACATTTGCTGGATCAGCCTTGCCATCCTTTGGAATCCATGCACCTCCAACCACATCATCAAGATTAAAAAGACTTACCTTTTCCCTTAGTTCTGCAGTTGTTAATATATGAACATCAACTCCATGTACTTTTGCTAAAGATGCGTTACGTTTATATTCTGTTAGCCTTTCTTGATTAGTTGCAAGACTAATAGATCCAGTTCGACGATAACCAGTAGCCATACCTGTTTCAGCCTCTAATGTCTCGTAAAGATTTCCTGAGTATTTAACCATTTGAGTAAGGTTAAGCGATGAGCGCATCTGACCTACAAGTCCCGCTGCATGCCAAGTAGTTCCAGAGGTTAATTTTTTACGCTCAAGAAGAACAACGTCTGTGTAGCCTAATTTAGCAAGATGATATGCAACTGAACAGCCTACAACCCCTCCTCCAATTATTACAGCTTGAGCATTTTTAGGTAATAGTGCTGACATTTACTAACCTTAAATAAATAAATAAAAACAGAATTATAAATCTATTTACCTTTCCATGGGACAAGATAATTTTCTGAAATTCTCATAAGTATATCAATTGCATAACCAATAACACCAATAAGGATAATTCCCATTATTACAAGATCTGTCATTTGAAACTTTGAAGCGGTGATAATCATCATTCCAGCTCCTTTCTGAGCTGCTACAAGTTCAGCTGCTACCACAGTACCCCAACAAACTCCCATTGAGACTCTTGCTCCCGTAAATATTTCTGGCAAGCTATTTGGAACAATTACTAATCTCATAATCTGCCATTTAGAGGCGCCTAAAGAATAAGCAGCATGAATTTTAGCTATATTGACACCTGAAACTCCGGCCCTTGAGGAAATAGTCATAATCCAAAGCGAAGCTAGGAATAGCAAAATAATCTTTCCTTGCTCTCCAATTCCAAACCAAATAATTACTAATGGAATTAGAGCAAGTGGAGGTACTGGTCTCATAAACTCTACAATAGGATCAAACCAGCCACGAAACCAGCCAGAAAGACCCATTGCATATCCTAAAGGTATACCTATTAGAGCACCAGCGAAAAAACCAACTACAACCCTAAGGAGTGACCAGCCTAAATGCTCAAATAGACTAAAATTTTTATATCCCTCTGATGCAATCTTTGTTAGCCTTGACCAAACAGCTTCTGGAGAAGGTAGCCACACTGGCTGCATCTGCCAGCCTTTATATGGGGTAAGACTTAGCGTTCCTTTGGCAGTCATATATACACGCGCATTGTCAATAAAAAGTTCACTATTAGGGAAAATAGGCTCCCCGTTGATAGCAATAACTTTGTATTTTTTATTTTTTCCACCAATATCATTTTTCTGAACCTTAATCAAAGCGCTTCTGTATGTAATAATTTGAGCAGTATCATTAAGAGCAAAACCTGATCCTGGAGCAACTTTTAATTTGTCAGGTATCTCTCCAGTCTGAACGTCATAGACCGAAATTTTTACATTAGCATTATCAGTCTCGCCAGAAGCATTCATTGCCGTATACTCAAACGAAAATTCACCAATAAATGGCCCAGGAACGTGGATAGGAGTTAATTTAGAGCCCGTAAATGAGCCCCAGATAGCAAATATTGCAATAATTGAAATTATTGAAGCCGCTCTATTAGGAGTGACCGCGCTCTCATCACCAAATGTTACAGTTTTAAGACTCGCAAAATCATCGCGTGATTTTGACATTGAAGTAATAACTTTAACAATATAAAAAGCAACAATAAAAATTATAATATAGATAATTAAAATAGTCATCAGTTTTCGTCGGTCCTACCCATTATTTCTTCTTCCATCTCCCAAATAATCGAAAGAATTTCATCACGGGTTTCAGTGTAACCATCTGATTTTTTAACTTCTCTGAGATCCATATTAACGCCCATCTCAGCAAATGGCAATTTATACTCTTTATGAATTCTGCCTGGTCTTGGTGCAAGAACTAATAGCCTTTCACCTAGAAGAATAGCCTCTTCTACAGAGTGTGTAATCAATAAAATTGTTTTTCCAGTTTCTTTCCAAAGCTTTAAAACCAAGCCCTGCATTTTTTCACGAGTCAAAGCATCTAATGCGCCTAGTGGTTCGTCCATCAAAATAACATCGGGTTCATTTGCAAGGCAACGCGCTAGAGCAACTCTTTGCTGCATGCCTCCAGATAATTCGTATACAGCTTTATCTTCAAAGTCGGATAATCCAACTACCTCCAATAAATGCTTTACTTTTTTATTTTGTTCAGCTTTTGGCATTCCTTTCATTCGCGGACCAAAAGCCACATTCTCACGAACATTCATCCATTCAAATAAAGCACCTTGCTGAAAGACCATACCACGCTCTGCACCAGGCCCTAGAACAATTTGGTCATTAAGAATAACTTTTCCTTCTGTTGGTGCTAAAAAGCCAGCAATAATATTTAATAGGGTTGTCTTGCCACATCCTGATGGACCAAGCACTGTAATAATTTGACCTTCTTCTATGTCTAAAGATACATCTTTAAGAGCTTGAACTGAAGAGCCATTCTTCAAGTCAAAGCGCATTGAGATATTTTCGATTGATAAACCTTTTGAGATATTTTCGATTGATAAACCTTTCAAACCAAACTCCGAATTTATTTATTTAAAAAAAAGGTGGCACACTATGTGCGCCACCTTAAATCATACAATTACTTAAGGATAATTAATTACCCATAAGACGCATGAATTGT
>CAJQRX010000027.1 GCA_905612405.1 uncultured Candidatus Thioglobus sp. | reverse complement strand
CTTTGAAGGAAAGTTTGCAGGAATTCTTAAGGTTAATGTACCATCCAAAAATGCCACTCAATTAAGTAAGGATTTGGTTTCATCATCTTTAGGCCTGCAAGTAGCGTGTGAAGAAACCTCTCCATTAAAACAATCTAATGTAAAGAGCTACAACATTGAACTTATTGGTCAAAATCATGTTGGTATTATCAATAAACTGTCTCATGTTTTAGCAGATGATTTGCAAGCAAATGTAGAAGAGTTAAAGACCGAGATAATTGATGCGTCTATGTCTGGAGAGCAGCTTTTTAAGGCACAAATTACTCTTCATTTGCCAGTCTCACTTGATGAAAGTCTTATTAGAGATAAGCTTGAGCAAATTGCAGATGAGATGATGGTAGAGATATATTCTTACGAAAGTTAGGACAGATTAATTAGTAAGCGCTATCCTATCATTTCTTTTTGATCTAGAAGCTTCCATGAGCAATAAATGGACCATTTTTGTAACTAGATTTTCCATAGCTAAATGGCTCATTATTTGGATGCGTAACTGAGCCGCCTGCACATCGTAATACAGCATCACCAGCAGCAGTATCCCATTCCATAGTTGGACCAAATCGAGGATATACATCAGCCTCACCACAAGCAACTAAACAAAATTTTAATGAGGATCCGATGGAAGTTGTATTTTTAATTTTATGATTCTTTAACCAAGTAGTTGTTAACTCATCACGATGAGAAACGCTCGCTACAGCAACTGCTCCAGAATGAGGTAGTGTGCGAATAGCTATAGGTTTAATTAAGCCATTTGATTCTTCGAAAGCACCTGTAGAAAGTGAAGCAAAAAACATTCGGTTGAGTGCTGGTGCATATACCACTCCTACGGTTGGAATGCCATCTTCAATAAGTCCAATATTTACAGTAAATGAACCTAAGCCATCTTTTTTAAGGAACTCTTTTGTGCCATCAAGTGGATCAATGAGAAAAAACTGATCAGTAGCTTTTGAGCTATGACTACTCGAGTCTTCTTCTGAAATGATTAGAATTTCTGGGACAATCTCTTTAAGTTTTTTAAGAATTACAAGTTCGGCTGCTTTATCAGCCAGAGTTACTGGAGAGCCATCTTGTTTGAAGTCGACCTTTATTGAATTGGCATAGATTTTCATAATCTCATTGCCAGCATCTCGAGCGGCTACTTTCAACTCTCTTAATAAATACGAGTAATCAATAGTTTCCATTTTTTCTGATCCAGTGTTTTTTAAAGATATTAAGTAATAATATTATGCTCTGGTCCAAATGGAAATTTAGTGATGTCATAGGCACTATCATCAGTTAATACCATAACGTCATGCTCACGATAGCCACCAGCACCAGGCTGACTGCCTGGAATCATAATCATAGGCTCCATAGAAACAACCATATTTTTTTGCAGTACCGTATCAATATCTTCTCTTAGCTCAACTCCAGCTTCACGCCCATAGTAGTGAGACAGGACTCCAAATGAATGACCATATCCAAAAGTTCTACTTTCAAGTAAGCCATACTCTTCGAAAATTTTATTAAGCTCAAGAGCAATGTCTTTGCATGCAACTCCAGGTTTAATAAGTTTCATTCCTTCCTCATGAACCTTTACATTAATTTCCCATAAACGAAGCGATTCATCATCAACATGATCATAAAATAATGTTCTTTCAAGTGCCACATAATAGCCTGCAATCATTGAAAAACAATTAAGACTTAAAATATCACCTTTTTGAACTTGCCTAGTAGTCACAGGGTTGTGCGCACCATCAGTATTAATACCAGATTGAAACCAAGTCCAGGTATCCATTAGCTCTGAGTTTGGAAAGCGCTTCGCAATCTCCCTGACCATTGCCTGTGTTGAATGAAGAGCTACTTCATGTTCAGGTGCGCCTTCTTTAATAGCATCAACAAGGGCAGCACCACCAATATCACAAACATTTGCTCCTTGAATAATATGAGCAATTTCTTCATCTGATTTGATTGAGCGCATCTTCATACAATCAACTGAGATATCAATAAAGTTAGATTTATTAAATGCTACTTGCAGCTTATCTAGGCGTTCTTTAGTTATATGATCATACTCTATACCAATTTTATCGCCATTACTTACAAGCTGCTGCAGGGCATAAAAAAAACTATCTTTTTGCCAGTCTGTATAGACTAAGTTTTCACCAAAAGTTCTACGCCAAGGCTGTCCACCATCAATATTTGCAGTTACAGTTATCGCTCTATCTTGGGTCACAACAAGCGCATAAGGTCTTCCAAAAGAGCAATAGAGAAAGTCACTGTAATAATTAATGCCATGAATAGATGTAAAAATTACACTATCAATATTATTTTGCGCCATATGGGCTCTGAGGCGCTGCTGGCGATTTTCGAATTCTTTATCACTAAATGTATGGACTATATTATCACCATTGGGTATGTGTATCGATCTTGGCATATTCATAGCGACTCCTTTGTATGAGTTAATTTGTGCGAATGTTAGTCATTTTAGCTAAGTATAGTAAGCTTTTTTTAAAGCATATATTTTTTACTTATTGAAAAAGAGCTTACGACCTATGGTTTAAATACTTTAATTTCATTGAGGTTTATTTAAAATAGTTTCACGTATGAATGTATAAAGTCCTGAAGCTACTATAATTGCCGCTCCAATTACTGTAAAGCTATCTGGCCTCTCTTCAAGAAATATAATTGCTAGAAGCATTGCGAATACAATCCTTGAATATCTGAATGGCGATATAACTGACATTTCACCAATACGTGATGAGATAACAAGTGAATAATAAGCAATTACTCCAAAAGTAGATGCTCCAATAAAAAACATAATTTGATTTAATGATGGAGCTATCATTGGATCATTAAATGGAATAATCAAAATACCTGAGATTCCAAAAGCTATAAATGCATATAAAGCAATCGTTACTGAGGGAAGATCAACTTTCATTGCGCGAGTTGATAAATCTCTTGCTGCTAGAAATAAAGCTCCAAGCAATGCGAATATTGATGCCGCCTCAAAGTCATCATTGAACGGACGCAAAATCATTAGCACACCCATAAAGCCAATAAATACTGCAGTCCAGCGCCTCCAGCCTACTTGTTCTCTAAAAAATATTACAGCACCGATGGTGACTAATAATGGCGTTATTTGTAGAATAGCTGAAGCTGATGAAAGCGGCGTTAAAGCAATTGCTGTAACAAAAAATACCGCACCTAAAAGCTCACAAATTGTTCGAATTATTACATACTTGTTTAATAGGTCTTTATGAAAAATTGGCGCTCTCTGAAAAAGTGCAATTAAGAGAAATACGATACTTCCAGTAAAGCCAAGAATTATTATTACTTCTGAGATTGGAAATTCTTCCGAGAGCATTTTGATGAATAAATCCTCAAATGCAAACCCAGCCATTGCTAGAATCATGAATAAAATACCTCTTAAGTTTTCCATGATTTTCTTAGGACTGAATGTTTAAAGCACAATTTTAACTGCTACTATGCTTTGAATTTGTATATTTTTTGTGCAAATAACAGCATTAATTTTATTGACTCTTCTTGGTATGTAAAAAAATGATTGACAGATATATATTTTAAGAACAAAATGCGGAAATAATTAGTGTCAATCTTTATGTTATGTAGGGGTTTCATGCAGAATAGATATTTTCTTGGATTTTTGTTAGTCGTTATCAGCGGAATCATTTGGAGTTTTGGTGCGCCACTTGTTCTCCTTCTAGAAGATGCTGAAAACTATAGACTTCAATACCTACTTTATAGAGGCTTAATAATCACATCGGTGATTCTCATTTATGTGGCATTTAGAGAGGGTAAAGATTTTTTTAAAACGTTTAAGAGGATAGATTCTTGGAGTTTAATTGGAAGCATAGTGATGTCATTTACATTTTTTGGCTGGATTTATGCACTAACAACAACAACAGTAGCTATTACCTTATTAATGCTTGCCTTATCACCAGTTCTTTCTGCATTTTTGGGCTACCTTATTTTAGGTGAAAGGTTGAGTCGTATCACTTTCATAAATATGTTGATTGTTGCTGCTGGAATTACAATTATGGTTTGGAATACTGAAAAAGAAACTACTATATTAGGAGTTATTTATGGTTTCTTTGTGGCTTTAGGCTTTGCAATATACACAATTACAATTCGAAAAAATCCTGAAGTGCCTAAATTATTAACGCCTGCTCTTGCTGGTTTTTTTTGCATGTTGTGGGCAACAATTTTAATCCTAATAAGTGGAGGCAGTTTTGAAATGCCCTCGGCCAATATTGGAATTAGTATGATGCACGGCTTAGTAGTTGGAGTTGGTCTTATATTATATGGCTTAGGCGCAAAATATTTACCTAGTGGTGAGCTTGTAATGCTTTCATTGCTTGAGGTTGTTTTGGGAATTTTTTGGGCATGGCTGCCAATTTTTGGCTTTAATGAGGTGCCGAGTACAAATACTTTAGTTGGTGGTTGTGCTATCTTTATGGCAATTATTTTTCAGGGAATGAATGCTAGAAAAAAACATGTAATTCCCATGCCTTAGGGCATTATTTTTGATTTTATGCAACTAGATTTTAAAAACAGTCTGTTTTTCTTTTCTAATTTTTACAACCACTCAAGGCAATGATAAAATTATGAATAATTATTTAAAAATTAAGTTGAAGCAAGATGAATGAATTAGTTTTTCCTAATATAAATATTGAAAATCTTGATAGATGGGCTGGAGACTTTTCGTCCCTTAAATGTATTGAGATCAAAGATGAAACTCACAATGTTAAGAGCTTTACTTTTAAGTCAAAGAAAGATGCTTGGTTTCAGTTTTTACCGGGCCAGCATACAACTTTATTTTTAAATATAGATGGTGTTGAGGTTATGAGAACTTATACCATAGCGTCAAGCCCAACCCGACCGCATACAATAACTATTACTAATAAAAGAATGAAGGATGGGGTTGTTACTAACTGGATGCATGACAACCTAAAGATAGGTGACTGCATTGATGCCCTTAATATTGGAGGCTCTTTTAGTGTTGCTCTTGATCAGCCTAGACCTAAAATTCTGCTCATGTCAGGTGGAAGTGGTATTACCCCAATGCTCTCAATGACAAGATACTTTATTGATTTGTCTATAAAAGTTGATTTAGTTTTTATTCATAATGCACAATCTCCCAAAGATTTAATTTCTAAAGAAGAGCTTGAGTTTTATGAACTCCACCAGACTAACTTTAAAAGGCATTTTATATGTGATGTACCAGATTCTAATTGGGAGGGGTCAAGTGGATTTTTAAGTTCTGAACTGCTTTTAGAGCTTGTTCCTGATTTCACCAATAGAGAGGTATATTGTTGTGGGCCAGAGCCTTATATGCAAAATGCACAAAAGATTTTAGAATTGAGTGGTTTTGATATGTCTGCTTATCATCAAGAGAGCTTTGATATTGAGAGTTCGACTGCTCAAAGTAATATGGCAGTTAATATAGAATTGCCAGAGCATAAAGTTCCAGAGAGTGGAATAAATGAATATAATGTCACCCTGTCAAAGACTGGTGAAGTAGTCTCTTGTGGCAGCAATTCGAGTATATTAGTTTCAATACAAAAACAAGGTATTACAGTTCCCTTTGCCTGCTCTATGGGGTTATGTGGAACATGTCGTACGAAGATGATAGAAGGTACTGTGGAGATGGATGCTCAGGGTGGACTTTTAAAGTCCCATGAGGAAGAGGGTTATATACTTACTTGTTGTTCTTATCCTACAAGTGATGTAGTCCTTGATTTATAGTTTTATAGTTTTATTGGTCGAGCTTAAATTATTATGCAAAAAAAATATTCTTGGTATTCGTTATTAAAGGCTGGATTAGGCAATCAGGAGTGGGATCAAGCAATTCCATTATCAAAACCTAAATCTAAGTACGATGTTATTATTATTGGTGGTGGTGGCCATGGCCTAGCTACAGCTTATTATTTAGCAAAAGAGTGCGGCATTACAAATGTTGCAGTTCTCGAAAAAGGCTATATTGGTGGTGGTAATACTGGTAGAAATACAACTATTATCCGTTCAAACTATTTGAGAGATGAAGCTTCCAGTCTTTATGAACACTCCATGAGACTTTGGGAAGGACTTAGTGAAGACCTAAACTTCAATGTTATGTTCAGTCAGAGAGGAGTATACAACCTTGGACATACTCTGCAAGATATGAGAGATATTGAAAGAAGAGTAAACGCTAATGTTCTAAATGGTGTTGATGCTGTAGTCGTTGATCATAAAGAAATAAAAGAACAAATTCCAATTATTAATACTTCTAAAAATGCAAGATACCCAATTATGGGGGCATCTTTCCAGGCGCGCGCTGGAGTTGCTAGGCATGATGGTGTTGCTTGGGGTTTTGCTAGGGCTGCTTCAAATCTTGGAGTTGATATAATACAAAATTGTGAGGTTATTGATATAGAGGTTGAAGAAGGTCGAGTTAAGGGCGTTAAGACAACACTTGGTGATATCATGGCAGATCGTGTTGGCTGTGTAAGCGCAGGACACTCTTCAGTTGTTGCAAAAATGGCAGGATTAAGGCTTCCAGTTGAAAGCCATCCTTTGCAAGCATTTGTATCTGAAGCTATGAAACCAATTCTTCATACGGTAGTTATGTCAAATGCTGTTCATGGCTATGTAAGTCAGAGCGACAAGGGAGATTTAGTTATTGGAGCTGGTATTGATGGATACAACTCATATGCTCAAAGAGGAAGTGCCAAAATAGTAGAGCATTGCGCAGCCGCGATACTTGAATTATTTCCAATCTTTTCAAGAGTTCGTATGAACCGTCAATGGGGCGGAATAGTCGATGTTTGCCCTGACGCTTGTCCTGTTATTAGTCCAACAAAAGTTGAAGGACTTTACTTTAATTGTGGCTGGGGAACTGGAGGTTTTAAAGCAACCCCAGGTTCTGGGAATGTTTTTGCTCACACCATTGCTCAAGATAAGCAACATGAATTAGCAGTTCCATTTCATATTGATCGTTTTACAAGTGGTGCTCTTATTGATGAGCATGGTGCAGCAGGAGTTGCGCATTAGTTATTTATAAAGGTAATATTATGTTTTTAATAGATTGTCCATATTGTAAAGAATCGAGAGATCAAAATGAATTCTCCCCTGCTGGAGAAGCTTTCATTGCTAGACCTCAGAATCCTGAAGAGCTAAGTGATGATGAATGGGCTGATTATGTATTTTATCGCACCAATCATAAAGGGGATCACTGGGAACAGTGGGTGCATACTAATGGATGTCGCAAATATTTCTTAGTTAAAAGATCTACGATTAGCCATGATATTCTTGAAGTTGCGGCTTTTGGAGAAGTAACAAGTGAGAATAAATCATGAGATTAAGGAATCATAAGAGTGACTATATAGATCAATCTGAAAGACTAAGTTTTATATTTAATAATAAGTCCTATAAGGGATATAAGGGAGATACCTTAGCTTCTGCATTAATAGCAAATAATGTTGTTTTCTTTGCTAGAAGCTTTAAGTATGGACGTAAACGTGGGCTAATGGGTGCTGGTGTTGAAGAGCCTAATGCACTTGTTTCACTAGAAATTGGTGGACGCTATACGCCTAATTTAAAAGCAACTGAAGTCATGCTTTATGATGGCTTAAGTGCAGTGAGTTCTAGCAATCCAAATTCATTAGATCTTCGCGCCTTAATTAAACCATTACATCGATTTATGCCAGCGGGCTTTTATTATAAAACCTTTATAAAGCAAAAGGTTTGGGCAATGGTTGAAGATAGCCTAAGATCACTTGCAGGTTTTTCAAAAGCACCAACTGAAAAAGATGAGGATCTTTATGATCATATTTTCCATCATGCTGAGGTACTAATTGTTGGTGGTGGTGTAGCAGGAATAACAGCTGCATTAGAAATTCTCAATAACTCTAAAACAACAAGGGTGATTCTAGTTGATGAGAGAGCGCATTTAGGTGGAGAATTATTAAATGAATTTAAAAGTGATAATACTGCCAGTAGTTGGCATCATGATAATCTTAATAAGTTACTGGAATTTAAAAATATAGCTAACAGTCGTTTGAAATTGCTCTCCCAATCAACTGCCTATGCTTGGTATGATCATAACTATATAGAAGTGTTACAGACTAATGCCACTGGTGAGTCACTAGTGTCAGGAAATACTCAAGCGGCCAGGAAAGTGCTGCATAAAATAAGAGCTAAAGAAGTTATATTAGCAACCGGTGCCCACGAGCGTCCTATGTTATTTGAAACTAATGATTTGGCAAATATAATGTTAAGCCAGTCTGTTAGGCGTTATCTTAATGAATTTGGTGTAATCTCAGGTAAAGATGTTATTTTGTATGGAAATAATGACAGCATTTACAACACTGCAATTGACATTAAAAATAATGATATTAAATGTAAAGTTATTGATGTCAGGACAGCTGGAAGTGAGAGTAAAACTGTTCTAAAAGCAAAAAAATTAGGGATTGAAGTTCTCCAAGGATATGCTGTTTTAAAAGCACATGGTACAAGTCTTATAAAAGGTATCGAGATTTCCAAGGTTGAAATGCAAGGTAAGAAGTGGAAGCTTATTGGCTCTTCAAAAAAAATAAATTGTGACTTATTAGCATCATCAGGGGGTTTTAATCCTGTGGTCCATCTTGACTGCCATTGCGGCGCAAAAACTTTTTTTGATGAAGACTCGCAGGCTTTCTTGCCACAAAAGGAACGAAAAAATAGACAAGTATGTGGCTCAATAAGTGCCATTGGATTTTGGAAAGATGCTGTAATTGATGCAAAAAATAAAGCTCAATTGACTCTTGTATCTTTAGGGGAAATTAAAAAATCTACTCAAGGAAGTATGGGTGAAAATTATTTAGACTACTATAATGCCAGTCAATTTTTTATGCCAATAGAAATTCTTAATAGGCCAAAAGTATTTATTGATATGCAAAATGACGTGACTACTTTGGATGTTGCCCTTGCAATTAGGGAGGGGTATCGTTCGATTGAACACATTAAGCGTTACACAGCTATGGGGTTTGGAACTGATCAAGGTAAAACTGGGAATATTAATGGGATTGCTGTTGCAGCTGAGTTTCTAGATGTTCCTTTGTCTGAAGTTGGAACAACAACATTTCGCCCAGCCTACACTGGAGTTGATTTTGGCGCAATGGCTGGGAGGGAAGTTGGAGGTTTTTTTGATCCCCAAAGGTATACAACAATCCAGGATTCTCATTTAGAGCAGGGAGCAGAGTTCGAGGTTGTAGGGCAGTGGTATCGACCTTGGTATTATCCCAAGAGTGGAGAAGATATTCATCAAGCCGTTAATAGAGAGTGTCTTGCTGTTAGAACCTCACTTGGAATGATGGATGCATCGACTCTTGGAAAAATTGATGTTCAGGGGAAAGATGCTAGAGAATTTTTATCCAGAGTTTATACCAATGCTTGGATGAAGCTTACTCCAGGAAGTTGTCGTTATGGCCTTATGTGTAATGAGAAAGGAATGATTATTGATGATGGAGTTTCAACCTGTATCAATGATAATCATTTTATTATGACTACGACAACTGGAGGTGCGGCAAGTGTTTACTCTACTCTAGAGATGTGGCTTCAAACAGAATGGAGTGACTTAGATGTTCACCTTAGTAGCGTTACAGATCAATTTGCAACTGTGGCTGTTGTAGGTCCAAATGCACGTAACTTGATGAAAGTTTTGTGTCAAGACGTTGATTTTGAGCGTGATAATTTTAAATTTATGCAGTGGCGACCTGGAACAGTATGCGGAGTGCAAGCAAGGATCATGAGGATTAGTTTTTCTGGTGAACTTGCTTATGAAATTAATATTGAAGCGAATTATGGTCGCTATATTTGGGATGAAGTTGCATTGGCTGGAAAGCAATGGAATATAACGCCTTACGGAACTGAATCAATGCATGTACTTCGTGCGGAGAAAGGTTTTATTATTGTTGGCCAAGATACTGACGGCTCGATGACTCCAATGGATGTCAATATGAATTGGATCCTTGCAAAAAATAAACCCTTTTCTTATATTGGTCGCCGGTCTTTTAGCATCTCTGCACTCAATTCAGAGGATCGCTTTCAACTAGTAGGTCTATTAACTAAGGATGCTGATGTTGTACTTCCAGAAGGTTCTCACATAATTAATAATAAAGGAAGCTCTATAGGTTATGTCACCTCCAGTTATTTCAGTCCTATACTTAGGAGGTCAATTGCAATGGCCCAACTTAAGAGTGGACTATCAAAAATAAATGAAACAGTAATAGTTAAAATTGTTCAAGAGAAACAAGGCTTAAAGGAAATCCCTTGTGAGGTTTCTAGTAGCGTTTTTTATGATACTGAAGGTGAAAAGGCAGATGGCAATGAATAATCAAACTGAAGCGCAAAATAATATGCCAGAATTTAGATCTACATTCAATTCTCTTGTCGATGAAGATGGATATTTGATAAATCAAGAAGATCTTAATTGCCGTGAAATTACTGATAAATGTTTATTGGTGTTAAGAACGTCTAAAGATTCTAAGAAAAACAACAAAGCTGCGAAAGAGGTTTTTAATACTAAGCTCCCAGACTCTCTTAGTGTAATTACTGGAGAAAATGATTCTAAGTGTTTTTGGATAAGCCCTGATGAGTTTTGGCTGCTGCATAACTCAGAATATAAAGCCAGCTTGCTAAGTAAGAGTGAACTACTTCCAGAAGGAATATCAATGACAGATAA
Source organism: uncultured Candidatus Thioglobus sp. (assembly GCA_905612405.1). Taxonomy (GTDB): domain Bacteria; phylum Pseudomonadota; class Gammaproteobacteria; order PS1; family Pseudothioglobaceae; genus Pseudothioglobus. The sequence continues at coordinate 3,135 of CAJQRX010000027.1, read as the reverse complement.
TTCAGCCGCATATGGTATTCTAGAATTTACTGGTTTGAGAACAGATAATCTATTAGCTAGATGGATGAGTTACGACTTGAGCGACTCCCTTAAAGAAGGAAAGGTTGTCTCAACAACTTTTGGGCAGGCACCTGTTATTGTTTATCGTAAGAATAAAAAACTTTTAATGATGATTAGACATTCATTTTCACACTATGTTGTTGGGTTGTTAAAGGATAGTGCAAAAAGAGTATAAGTCTTAATATTAATTAGGTATTAATTATGGATAAGGTCAACTTTACAAGCATGGAGAATGGCACTGCTGAGGAGTATTCATTTCTTGATACTCTTGAGAACCAATATAAGTCAGATCTCCCAAAACGCTTAATTTTGGCTTTGAGAGATCTAAATAGTAGTCTTTCTGGTTATCAAATCAATCGACTTGAGCATTCTTTACAGGGTGCTACTAGAGCGTATCATGCTAAAGAAGATCTAGAAATAATTATGGCTATTTTGTTTCATGATATTGGTGATGAGTTGGCGCCCTATTCTCACTCTGAAATGGCTGCGTCAGTGCTTAGACCATTTGTTTCTGAAAAAGTTTATTGGATTATTAAACATCATGGCGTTTTTCAAATGTATTATTATGCCCATCATACTGGTGGTGATAGAGATGCAAGAGAAGTTTTTGCCGATAGTCCATGGTATGAGGATGCAATTCAATTTTGTCATAAGTATGATCAAAACTGTTTTGATCCTGAGTATGACTCTAAGCCTTTACAGTTTTTTGTTCCTATGGTTAATAAATTTTTTGCTAGACCTAGAATGGATGATCCTGAAGAGCTTGCAAGATATGGAAATAGATAGTATTTAAATTTATAGAGGATGTAATAGTGGTTAATTTTTTTCTTAAGTTTTCAACCCGCCAAATATATTTAATTATTTTTTTACTTGTTGGTTCACTCCTTGGCTATGCTGCCTATAGCATTAAAGTTCTTGGACTTGAAGCTTGCACACTATGCATAACTCAGCAGTTTTTTTATTGCTTGATAGGCGTTAGTTCTTTTATAGCTTTTTTGCATAACCCGCATATTCAAGCAAGTAAACTATATTCATTTTCTATAACTCTTTTTGCTGTTGCAGGTGCATGGATTTCTGGTCGTCAGGTTTGGTTACAAGGATTACCCGAAGACGAGGTTCCACTCTGTGGACCTCCGCTAGAATACATCGTTGATGTATTTCCATTTGCCGATGTTTTAAATGCATTATTTATGGGTGATGGTAATTGCGCTGAAATACCTTGGCAATTTTTAGGTTTGAGTATGGCAGGCTGGTCTTTCATCTTTTTTGTTGCTATTATCGTCCTTAGCCTCTTCGCCATATTAAAGAATAACTTTTTAATTAGAGTTCAAGGTTAATCTACAATTTCCAAAGTAATTAGTTCTGTGGTAAGATTATATTTCAATAGAAAACAGAAGTATTTGCATATTTGACTGATTTTAAAAAAACAGTAGACAATTTATTCAATTCCGCTGATATTCAAATCAACGGGCCACGCTCGTGGGATCCTCAAATTAATAATGATTTATTTTATGCCCGCATTTTAAGTGGAGGATCTTTGGCGCTTGGTGAGAGTTATATGGATGGCTGGTGGGATTGTGAGTCATTAGATCAATTTGGAGATAAGCTACTTAGTGGACGAATTGATAAGCAAGTCAAAATAACTAATCTTTCTTTTTTTGTGAATGTAGTTAGGGCTTACTTATTCAATGCCCAAACAACAAAAAGAGCTTATATAGTTGGAAAAGAACATTACGATATTGGTAATGATTTATTTTCATTAATGCTCGATAAAAGCATGAATTATTCTTGTGGTTATTGGAGGAAAGCAGAGAGCCTGGAGCAAGCCCAAATCAATAAGTTAGATTTAATTTGTAGAAAACTTCACCTTAAGCCTGGAATGACTATTCTAGAAATTGGCTGTGGATGGGGTAGTTTTGCAAAATATGCCGCTGAAAATTATGGAGTGAGTGTTCATGGTGTGACTATCTCAAAAGAACAATTAAGTTTTGCAAAAAAATCTTGTAAAGGTCTCGATGTATCATTTGAATTAAAAGATTATCGTGGATTAAAAAATAAATATGATTGTATAGTTTCAATAGGAATGTTTGAACATGTGGGGTATAAAAACTATAAAAATTATATGAAAATTGTAAATAGATGCTTAAAGGATGATGGTTTATTTTTATTACACACTATTGGAAGAAATGATCCAGGACGTGCAACAGATCCATGGATTAATAAGTACATTTTTCCAAATGGCATGTCTCCCTCTTCTAGTCAAATTTGTAAATCTATCGAAGGTTTATTCGTTATAGAAGATTGGCATAATTTTGGACAAGATTATGATTCAACATTAATGGCATGGAATGAAAAGTTTCAAAAAAACTTCGATAGATTAACTGAAGCATATGATGAAAGATTTAAGAGAATGTGGGAGTATTATTTGTTAATGTGTGCTGCTTCTTTTCGCTCAAGAAAAAATCACTTATGGCATTTTGTACTTTCAAAAAAAGGCTTAAGAGGTGGCTATAATTACAAAAATAATTCTAGATTTAGTGACCAAAAAGACCCTCTACCATAGCAATAGAGTTACAGCCTGCATCAAGTGCACTTTGTTGATTTTCAAAAGTAATTCCCCCTATGCCAACAATAGGAATATTAATATTACTTTTTATAGTTTTAATTGTTGAGAGCGAACAATAAGCTGCATTTGGTTTAGTTGTAGATTTAAAAATAGCCCCTAAAGCAATATAATCTGCACCATTAGCTTCAGCCTCTTCAGCAAGTTTAAGATTATTATGGCATGATACTCCAATAATATACTTCTCACCAAGCTGGCTTCTTGCAGAAAGTACATCAACATCATTTTGACCTAAGTGGACTCCATCCGCACCAATTTTCTTGCAAAGGTTGACATCATCATTGACTATAAATAAAGTATTATATTGTAAGCATAGTTTAAGCAACTGAGTTGCTTCATCTAGCTTACATTTTTCGTCTTGAGTTTTACGGCGGTACTGGAGAATATTTACTTTATGTGTTTTAATTACATTCCCAATAAGGGTGATATTCAGTTCTTTGTCCGGAGTGATT
>CAJQRX010000026.1 GCA_905612405.1 uncultured Candidatus Thioglobus sp. | reverse complement strand
ATGCCATATCACTTGATTATAATTATAATGATTATAAAAAAAATCCCTCTCAATTTAATGATTATTTATATGGACTAGAAGCAGGAATGCTATGGTACGGGAGTGCTAATAAGGTGCAACATAATAGAAAGGAATTTTATTGTCAACCTGGTAATTTAGCACTTGGACTTGATACTATTAAAAACATTATTGATGGTCAAGTTGAAGAATTTAGTAATGATGGATGGACTAACGCAGAAATTGATGAATATCCCATTGGAATGATTTTATTATTAGGTTTGAGTTCTACATTTCCATGTAATGAATAAATGTTGATTAAGAATACTTAAAACTGTTTCAATTCCGTTACGGTCGAGTAGTTTTGGTTGTTCTAATTTAAAGGGTCTAATCCCCTGCTTAGAATTCACAATTGAGATAGAGTCTAATAATCTCATGTATAACCCAAATAAAGCGATAAGAGACAAGGTCTTCCATGTCAAGATAGGTAAGTTCTCAGTCAAGTACTATACTTTTTGATTAATTTCAGTAGTAGAATTAACTTCTATTTCAAAAATGACTCTATTATGAAAAAACTACTCGTACTTCTATTCTCAATAGTAATCTTACCTATTTCAGTATATGCCTCTGATGTTTACTATTGTTCAGAAGATGATTCTACTGGTTTCAATCCTAAAGAAAATTATAAACAAGTTAATTTCAATGAAAAACGTTTCAAAATATTGATAGATTTTGGAAATGAAACTATAGTTTCAGAAGATATTCTTTTTTTTAAAGACATTCGCACTAAATGTTTTTTTGAAGGTTATATAAGTAATGCCTTATTTTGTATTAATGAAGTAGGTGCTGTACTTTCTGTAAACAAGACAAACCTAAAATTTTTTAGAAGTGCAATTCATAATCCAGATCAACCTGAGGATAGTATTTTAATTTCATATGGATCATGTCAAAAATTTTAAACTAAGTTAAAAAACCATTGGAGTGAAAACAATTAGAACAACCAAAACTACTCGGTAACTGTAGAATAGTTTTGCAAGTGTCACTTTAGAGGTCAATTTTTGCCTTTTGAAGAACTTCAGTAGTAGAATTAACTTCTAGTTCAAAAATGACTCTTCTATGAAAAAACTACTCATACTTCTTCTCCTCTCAACAAGTCTTTCAACATTTGCTGATTCGCATCTAGATTTTACTTTAAGTGATTTTTGTTATAAGCAACCAGGTGTTCAAGAGAGAGGTGGTGTTTATTATTTTCCAAATAAGGAAGTAGGTATTACTGCAACTAGTATATGTGTCTACAAAGATGCATATGGTCAGTATGAATCAAAAGGTAATTTAAAAAACGGCAAGTGGGATGGTAAATTGACTATTTGGATTGAAAATGGTCACAAGTTTCGTGAGTTTAATTTAAAAGATGGTAAGAAGGATGGCAAGTTTACTCAATGGCGTGAGGATGGTCAGAAATGGAAGGAGTCAAATTGGAAAGAAAATAAGAAAGTTGGCAAGTCAACTAAGTGGTATGAAAATGGTCAAAAATGGTATGAGGACTATTTTAAAGATAATAAGAGGGAAGGTTTATATACATATTGGCATGAAAATGGTCAGAAGTCAGAAGAGGGAAATTACATAGATGATAAGAAGGGTGGCATATGGTCAATTTGGTATGAAAATGGTCAGTTAGGGTCAGAGGGAAATTATATAAACGACAAGGAAGATGGCAAGCACACTAGTTGGTATGAAAATGGTCAGATAGCGTTAGAAAATAATTTTAAAGATGGTAAGTGGGATGGTAAGTGGACTGAATGGCATGAGAATGGTCAGATTTATGTAGTTTCAAATATGAAAGATGGCGAATCATATGAGGCAGATGGTAAGTGGATTACGTGGTATCAGAGTGGTCAAAAAGAGACCGAAGTAAATATTAAAAATAACGAGGCAAATGGCAAGCAGACTGAATGGTATGAGAATGGTCGAATAAAGTCAGAGGGTAATTTCAAAGACGGTAGTAAAGATGGAAAGTGGATTGAATGGCATGAAAATGGAGAAATAAAATCAGAGAAATATTACTAAAATGTTGCGTGTATCAGTGGGGACTGTCCTGACTAAAAACTATTGGAGTGAAAACAATTGGAACAACCAAAACTACTCGGTCACTGTGGAGTAGTTTTGCAGGTATCACTTTAAAGGTCAATTTTTGACCTTTTGAGATACTTCAGTAGTAGAATTAACTTCTAGTTCACAAATGACTCTATTATGAAAAAACTACTCATACTTCTATTCTCACTATTCCTTCTTAGCTCACCTTCTATTTTTGCAGATGATATTTCAGACTTTGAGATTGAAGGGATAAGTATTGGAGATAGTTTGTTGGACTATATGACTGAAGAGGAAATTCTTGAGGAAATTGAATTAAACAAGAATGATTATTCTCATTTAGAAGAACCAAATAAGTTTTCAGAAGTTTATACATGGAAAGACCTTTCGACATATGATACAGTTTCATTTATTATAAAAAAAACTTCAACTAGTCAATATGTATCCAATAAAAATGAGAAATATATAATACAATCTATTGCTGGAAGGGCGATATTCACAGAAGATTTTGATGGTTGTATACAAAAAAGAGATGAAATTGAAGAAGAGTTATCTAAGGTTTTTTCAAACACACAAAAATCTGAGAATGTTTTTAAGCATTCTGCTGATCCCTCGGGTAGAAGTATCGTAGATGCGATCTATTTTGAATTTGATTCTGGTGCGCTTGCTGAATTATCATGCTACGATTATGAAGAGACTTTTAGAATTAGTAAAAAATGGTCTGATATTTTTGTTGTTGGAATTAGATCTAAAGAAATTAGGAATTGGTTCAGTAACTAACAGAAACGCTAATAAACACCTACAACCAATTCTACTCTGTCACGGTGGAATGATTTTGCTTGTTCCCCTTTAGAGGGACTAATTCCATGCTTGGAATTCACAATTGAGATTCAGTCTAACAATCTCATGCATAACCCAAATAAAGAGATAAGAGACAAGGTCTTCCCTGTCAAGATTGGTAAGTTCTCAATCGAATACTATACTTTTGAAGAACTTCAGAGGTAGAATGGACTTTTAGTTCAAAATAATATCTACTTATGGATAAAGAGGAATGAAAAAACTCATCAAATACGCAATGAGTTTTTCATTAGTTTTCTTTTTGTTTCCGGTGTCTGTAATCGCAGGGGAACTTATTGAAGCAAAATGCACTATGGTTGCAGGTCCATCAAAAGGAACCATTCAACAATTTGATATCGATCTTACCTCAGGTAAAATGAATTTGAATGGCATTAGTTTAAACGCTAGATCTCTGAACCACCTAATACTCCTAACCGTACCCGGCGAAAGCGAATCACTTATGTTCTTTGATCGCAATAGCGGCGAGTTAAACGGCGATTATTTAGGAAAAATAGGTGACTGCGAGTTCAAAAATATATTACCCCTCAATACTCAATCAGCACCTTCTTCTGTTAGTGGAAAAATGCAATGCACAATTACAGGTCAAAAGGTATTGGGATCGATGTTGGGAGAAACCCAGGAGCACATTGGTTTTCAAGGTGGGTGGGATGTGAATGATTCCTTAGAACTAACATATAGCGTTCCTAGTAATGGAGATTTTTGCCTATCTCTTCATATTCCTGATCGTCAACCCTGCACCAACTACTACTATGACCCTGATGTGAATCCGTTTACTGCTCTCATTCCTTCTGCATTGTTAAAAAGTCGAACGCCTTTTAGCGAAAACTTGGTTCTCCTTGATTGGAATCACGTATTTTCCATACATCTAACCCCTGATGATATTAGATCGTCTTTTCCCGGTGAGTCTCACATCAGGTTGACCCAGTATGGCGACAGTTGGGACGGGGTGTTTACGAGGTTCGTCTATGGTTCCGAAAAGTTCGTGCAAGTTTTTACTTTTGATTGCCGAAGAGGGAGCGGTGACAATATTCAAAAACTTACAAAGTCTATGTATACAAAGTTCAAGTAGTATCAAGAATCTTCCCCGTCAAGATTGGTAAGTTCTCAGTCAAATACTATACTTTTTGATTAATTGGATTCTACTATGAAAAAACTACTCCTACTTTGGCGTTGCAATCCAACCCGTTTTGGCAAAACCAACTAATTCACAATAGGCACCATTCAAAGCATCTCCTTTTTCCTGTCTGATATTCTCAAACTGGATTTCTTGTCTTATTCGAGTCTCTGGATCCTCTGACCATTCTATTCGAATAATTTCGCCCGCCCCCATAGTGCCTGTAGTCTTTGATTCATTAGGCATTAAATATGATCTAACAGAACCCCCACTAAGTGTTTGACCATCCTTAGTAAAGATTAAATAAGTAGATTCAGTTACTATTTCATTTGTTGTATTAGTGATTAAAAATTCAGCAACATATTCCATGGAACCACGACTATCATTAATATCTACGCGAAGTAATGGAACACATTTGACTTCTTCATCAGCATGAGCGACTGAAACATTTAAACCAAGGAGAAAAATAATAGAAATAGCAAAAATCGTTTGAATTTTCATTTTTTTACCTCGTTTTGTTGAATTTTTATTCATAATTTCCTTCATTATGAACTATTTCTTAAGTTTTACTAGTAAATATCTTAGATAATTGACATAAATCAATTAAAAGAATAGTAATTAACCCTAAACCTTACTATTATGGCAAAGAAATGTTGATTTCTTATCTTTTAAATCTTTAGATGGTTAAAAACTCCTACATACAACTCTATTCAGTCACTGTGGAATAGTTTTGCAGGTGTCACTTTAGAGGTCAATT
>CAJQRX010000025.1 GCA_905612405.1 uncultured Candidatus Thioglobus sp. | reverse complement strand
GTCATGATGAGATTTTATTGGAGTTACTTGCTCTTTAAATTCACCACCAATAATTTTAATACCATCGTAAAGAACTTCATTCTCAATCCCTAGAGATGAAAGTCCATCAGCCATTACTTGAATTCGGTCAGATTCTTTAACTCTTAGCTCTTTAGCGCCGGTTAGGATAGTCTCTCCCTTAGCGCAGCTTGCTGCAATAAAAATAGCTGGGAACTCATCAATCGCTAAAGGGACTAGGTATTCTGGGATATTAATTCCTTTGAGTTCTGACGAGTAAACTCTTATATCTGCAACTAATTCGCCTGCCTCTAGCCTCTCATTGGTAAGCTTAATGTTAGCACCCATTAGTTTAAGAATATCAATCACGCCAGTTCTAGTTGGGTTAACATTAACGGCCTGTAAAGTAATATCTGCCTCTTTAGCGATGCAAGCTGCTACCATAAAAAAAGCAGAAGACGATATGTCACTAGGAACTTCAATATTACATCCTTTTAAACTCCCACCACCAAATATAGAGACCTCACCAGGTGAGGTATTAACCTTATAGCCAAAGCCTCGAAGCATTCTTTCAGTGTGGTCTCTTGATATGCCATTTTCAATAATATGAGTGGCTCCATCTGCATAAAGCCCTGCCAATAGAAGGCAAGATTTAATTTGGGCTGAAGCAACAGGCAATGTGTACTTCAAAGAGGATAGTTTTTTCCCACCTTTGATTTTAAGAGGAGGTTTTGAATCATGACCAGAAATGTCTGCACCCATTTTACGAAGTGGATCAATCACTCTTGCCATTGGCCTTTTTGAGAGTGACTCATCTCCACAAAGCTCAGAATCAAAGCTTTGTGCGCTTAGAAGGCCTGACATTAAGCGAATAGATGTTCCAGAATTACCTAGATTCAATGGCTTTTTAGGTTCTTTTAAGCCGTGCATCCCAACGCCATTAATAATTACATTTGACCCTTGCCTTTCAATTTGAACGCCCATTTCTTTAAAAGAGTTTAAAGTTGCCAGGCTATCTTCGCCCTGAAGAAACCCCATCACTTTTGTGATTCCAGTTGCAATCGATCCAAGCATAATGGATCTATGAGATATTGACTTATCTCCAGGGACTTTAATAGAGCCTTTTAATGGTCTACAGTTTGAGGTTAAGAAACTTGCCATTAGTTAAATTACCCTACCCATGAATCACGGGTTTTTTTAGCATTAGTAAATAACAAATCTAATTCATCACTATTTTCATTTTTAATCGCATCAACAAGAGAGTCTAATGTTTTTTGGTAACCCTTTATGTGATCAATAATTTGATCTTTATTTTGAATACAAATATCTCTCCACATTACTGCATCACCCGAGGCTATTCTGGAAAAGTCTTTAAAGCCACCCGCGGCATATATTGACGCACTAGGGTTTTTACTAATTAGGTAATTAACAAGCGAGAAAGCAAGCATATGAGGTAAGTGCGACGTCATTCCAAGGAGCTCATCATGAGACTCAGGACTCATAAAATCAACATCTGCACCAGCGCCTTCCCACATGTTTTGAATAAGACTTATTGACTCTGAGCTATTAGTCTCAAGTGGTGTAATGATGACTTTTTTATTATTAAATAAATTAGATTCGCTCACCTCAAAACCACTTTTTTCCTTACCTGCAATCGGGTGTGCTGGAATAAAGAATTTTGAATGCTCTCCTAAAGTCTGACTTACCATCGAAGCAATGTTGGTTTTAGTGCTGCCAACATCAGTTACTACTATTTTGCCAGTCAGAAAAGGTTTTATCTCACTTAGAATTTTTTTACAAGAGCCTACAGGAGTAGCAATAACTACAATATCTGAATCACTTACTGCTTCTTTTAAGTTAGTAGAGTATTGGTCAATAACGTTTGTTTTTTGAGCTTTCTCTAAGCGCTCTGAATCTCTTCCAAAGCCATAGACTACTTTAGCAAGATTATTTTCTTTAATCGCCTTTGCTAAAGACCCTCCAATTAAGCCAACACCAATTATTGTGATTTTATTTATCATAAAACTTTTTCTAATGCCCTTAGTAAGTGCTCATTCTCATCAGTGGTTCCAATTGAAATCCTTAAATATCCGCTCATTTCTACTGGGCGAACAATGACGCCTTCTTTAAGAAGGTTATTATAAATACTCATAGCATTATTAAATTCAACGGCAATAAAGTTAGCGTGAGATGGGATGTACTTTAGTTTTAAAGAGTCAAAGCCATTCGTTAGCTGCTGATAGCCTTTAGTATTAACTTCTATCGAGTCCTTTAAATGATCATCATCTGAAAGCGCAGCAATAGCCGCGACTTGGGCGGTATAGTTAACGTTAAATGGCTCTCTTACGCGATTTATAAAATCTGCAATCAAAGGGCTGCATACTGAGTAACCAACTCGAAGTCCAGCTAAGCCGTAGGCTTTAGAAAAGGAGCGAGTAATGATTAGGTTTTCAAATTCTTTTAGCCAGTTAATTGCGTTATCATCAATATTTAAGTATTCAAAATAAGCTTGATCAAGAACCACTGGAATATCGATAGGAACTTTGCTTAAAAAGCTATAAAGCTCATCATCACTAAGAAGAGTACCGGTAGGGTTATTAGGATTTGCAACAAAAATAAGCTTTGTATTTTTAGATATCAGGCTCAGCATTGAGTTTAAATCATGGCCATAATTATTAGCTGGAGAGACTTTTGCTGTCGCCCCTAGGGCCTGAGTAACTAGAGGATATACAACGAAAGCGTACTGGGAGAAAATAACCTCATCCGTTTTTTTGGACACAAATACTCTCGCAATAAGCTCTAACAGCTCATTTGAGCCATTACCTAATGAAACCATATCTGGCTTTACTGCAAGCTTCTCAGCGATAGCTTTTTTTAGCTCAAAGCAGTTACCATCTGGGTAGCGATTTACACTTGATAAAGAGTTAAAAACCGCTTCTTTTACCGCTGGGCTAACACCTAATGGGTTTTCATTTGAAGCAAGCTTTGTAATATTTTTAAGTCCAAGCTCACGAGCAAGCTCATCTATAGGCTTTCCTCCTTGGTATGGACTCAACCCAAGGATTGACTCACAGGCGTTCATAAAATCGCTACAGGATAAGAACCTAAAATATCTAATTTAGAGACGCGTGATTTGACCTCTAGAATAGCTTTTTGAACATTTTTTTCATTTTGATGCCCTTCTATATCAATGAAAAACAAATATTCCCACTTTACCCCTGGGATAGGATGCCTCGCAAGTTGAAGCATATTAATATTGTTAGATTTGAATGGCTCCAATAAATCAAATAAAGCGCCAGACTCATGCTTTGTAACAACTAGGAGTGAGGTTTTATCGTTAATGCCAGCTGGAACTTCATCTTTACCAATAACAATGAAGCGAGTTACGTTACCAGCATTATCCTCTATATTTTTAGCAACTCTGTCAAGGCCATAAATACTAAGGGCAGCCTTAGATGCAATTGCCGCAGCATTTGGCTCATCTTTAACCATTCTAGCGCCTAATGCATTTGATGCAACAGGTCTGAGTTCAGTGTGAGGATAGTGATTAGAAAGCCATCGATGACATTGATCCAGAGCTTGTTGGTGCGCGTAAATAATTTTAATTTCTTGAGATTGGTCTTGCATCATTAGATGATGCGCAACTGCAATTTCCACTTCGCCACAAATATTTAAATCATGACTATAAAGCATATCAAGGGAAGTTCCAATAACTCCATTTGACGAGTTTTCTATTGGCACAACCCCGTACTGCGCATTATCTGTCTCAACTTGATGAAAAATCTCATCAACTGTGCCGCAGTCAAGCGGTGAGACGCCATGACCAAAATGCTTAAGTGCTGCTTCTTGAGTAAACGTTCCCTCAGGGCCTAAAAAGGCAATCTTAAGGGGCTGCTCAAGTGCAAGGCATGCCGACATAATTTCTCTAAAAATTAGAGCAATATCCTTATCTTTAAGGAGACTTTTGTTTCTTTGGATTACTTTGCTTAACA
>CAJQRX010000024.1 GCA_905612405.1 uncultured Candidatus Thioglobus sp. | reverse complement strand
CTTTTTTGGCTTGGAGTAATAGGGACATACATCCTTGCAGGTGTATTACTTAATAGACTTGAAACTAATGCTGGATATGAAGAGCTTAGGTTCACCTCCCTAATTCCAACTCTCTTTTATTTTTTTATCTTGTTTCTAAGTTATAGATCTTTTGAAACTCAAGCTGTTAGAACCACTATTTTACAATTTGTGACTCAAATGTTACTTCTCCTTCCCTTAATGGCTATGTATATGGCGGTAATACTTTTCACTACAAAATTTCCTAGTTAATGAATAAAATAAGTCCTAAAAAATTACTTAACAGTAAATGGACAGCAGTTGTCCCGAGTAATAAAGAGAAGCACTTTCTTATTACTGAAATAAACTTTGATGAAAACAATAACGTAACTCATTGTTTAATAGAGTCAATAATATCGAACCGAGTAGCACTTATTAATTGGGAAGATTTAAAGGAGAGTAAACATTGGTTACAAGGCTGGAAGTGAAGAAAAATCAACTATGAAAGTTACAGATGTTGTTGCTGCAATAATCAAGAAAGATAATCTGTATTTAGTTACCCAAAGGAATAGAAATAAACACATGGGCCTTAAATGGGAATTTCCTGGCGGCAAGGTTGAAGCCAATGAAACTCTTAAAGAAGCCTTAACTAGAGAAATATACGAGGAATTAAACATAGGTATTAATGTTTATGAAAAGCTTACAGAGGAAAGCTATAAAGACAGTGAAATAAATATTGTTCTTCATTACTTTCTTTGCTCAATAAAAGATGGCGTTATTAACCTTAATGAGCACGAAGCAATGAAATGGATAGATAAAACAGATTTTGATAAATATGATTTCGTTGAGGGTGATGGAAATATTACATCACTAATTTAATTGTAATGAAATTAATGCTTTATCATTCATCTAAATGAGAACTATAAAGAAATGTGCAGTATTCTCGCCATGTAGAAAATATCGTTATTCTCTAACAAGGTTATGGAATTCAGAAAAAGGCTATGTTTTATTTATTGGTCTTAACCCCTCTATCGCAGATGAAGTTATTGATGATCCAACATTAATAAGATGTATTAATTTTGCAAAAGAATGGGGTTATGGCGGCCTAATAATGGTTAATTTATTTGCTTACATGTCAACTGATCCTAAAGAGCTCAAAAAGACAGAAATAGCAGTAGGAAAAGACAATAACAAACATATTTTAAAAAACCATCAGAAGAGCCAATTAACTGTTGTAGCATGGGGAAATTATGGTCAGTTTTTAGAAAGAGATAAAGAAGTATTAAAAATTATCAATAATCCAATGTGCTTAAATATAAATAAATCAGGCCAGCCAGCTCACCCCCTTTATCAAAAGAAAGGTCAAGAATTAATTAATTTTAACAACTAGTTATTTAGCTTAGTGTTGGCTATTTTGGTACACCAAAACCCCAATACTGCCTATAATTCCTCATTTAATGAAATATGCTTACACTGTTCAACTAAACCAATTTAAACGTTAAATTTATGCCCTCATTTAATCTATGAAATATTTTGTAATAGATCCAGTGATTTTAGATTTAGGCTTTGTGCAGATTTACTGGTATGGAGTCATGTATCTATTGGCATTTTTAGCAGCATATTTACTAGCAAAATACCGCGTTAAATCAAATTCTATATGGAATATAAGCCATGTTGATGATTTAATTTTCTATGGCGCTTTAGGTGCTGTTTTGGGCGGACGTTTTGGTTATTTACTTTTCTATAACTTCTCGGTTTTTACTTCAAACCCTTTGACATTTTTTAATTTTCAAAATGGTGGGATGTCTTTTCATGGTGGCTTCTTAGGAGTTTTGATTGCAATGATTTTGTTTAATAGGAAATCAAAATTTTCTTTTTTTCAAACGACTGATTTTATTGCCCCACTAGTGCCACTAGGACTTGCTTTTGGAAGAATAGGTAACTATATTAATGGTGAACTTTGGGGGAAAATAACAGAGAGTTCATGGGGAGTTTATGCCCCAGATCAAAGTGGTATATGGGCCCTTAGACACCCAACTCAATTGTACGAAGCATTATTAGAGGGAATAGTCCTATTTAGCATATTATGGTTTTTTAGCAAAAAAAATCCGCCAATTAGATCGACTTCGGCTTTATTCTTAATATTCTACGGCCTCTTTAGATTTATAATTGAATTTATAAGAGCGCCCGACTCACACCTTGGCTACTTAGCTTTTGAATGGCTGACAATGGGTCAAATATTGAGCTTTCCAATGATTTTTATTGGTCTATATATATTTTATAAATCCTATTATGTAAAAGGTCAAACATGAAACAATATCTAGATTTTTTAAAGCTTGTGCGAGATACTGGTGCTGATAAAACTGATAGGACTGGTACTGGGACTAAGAGTATTTTTGGCCATCAAATGCGATTTAATTTAAATGATGGATTCCCAATTGTAACCACTAAGAGAGTGCATGTTCCTTCGATCATTCATGAACTTTTATGGTTTTTAAACGGCGACACAAATATTAAATACCTAAAAGAAAATAAAGTAAATATTTGGAATGAGTGGGCAGATGAAAATGGTGACTTAGGTCCAGTATATGGAGCTCAATGGAGAAAATGGAAAAACTCTGAAGGTAAAGAGGTAGATCAAATCAAAGAGGCAATTAATCTCATTAAAAACTCCTCAGACTCAAGACGAATAATTGTCTCGAGTTGGAATGTTGGGGAACTAGATAAAATGGCCCTTGCGCCTTGCCATGCGTTATTTCAATTTTATGTAGCTAATGGAAAGCTATCTTGTCAGCTTTATCAAAGAAGTGCTGATATCTTTCTGGGAGTCCCTTTTAATATTGCTTCTTACGCATTACTCACTCATATAGTTGCGCAGCAGTGTGGCCTTGAAGTTGGGGATTTTGTTTGGAGCGGCGGCGACTGTCACATTTATTCAAATCACTTTAAGCAAGTTGAAACTCAACTTAAACGAACTCCAAAAAAACTTCCAAAGATCTTAATTCATAGAAAGCCAGAGAGCATTTTTGATTATAAATATGAAGATTTTGAGCTTTCTGAATATAAGCATGATGATCCAATTAAAGCTCCAGTTGCCATCTAGCATATGCAAAAATTACAAAAAAATATTTCTTATCAATTTAAAGACATTAATCTTCTTAAGCAAGCCTTAACCCACCGCAGCGTTAGTAAAAAAAATAATGAAAGATTGGAGTTTTTGGGAGATAGTGTATTAGGCTGCGTAATCTCTCTAGAAATTTATCAGCGTTTTCCGTTAATTGATGAAGGTCAGTTATCTAGGCTACGGTCTAATCTTGTAAGAGGCCAGACTTTAGCTCAACTAGCTAAAATACTCAATCTTTCTGAAAGCTTGCGGTTGGGTCAAGGAGAGTTAAAAAGTGGCGGGTTTAGACGTGAGTCAATCCAGGCAGACGCTTTTGAAGCTATTCTAGGGGCTATTTTCTTAGATTCTGATTACGCAACAGTTAGTGAAATCATTTTAAAACTCTATAATGACCTCTTAAACGATTCTGGACCTGAAGATTCATTAAAAGACTTTAAAACTCAACTCCAGGAATTATTACAAAAAAAAGGGTACGCTTTGCCAGAGTATGAGCTTGTTAGAACAGAGGGTAAAGACCATAATGCCGTTTTTTATGTTAAATGCTCTATTAAGGAATATAGGCTTAGCGCTGAAGAGAGTGCAAAAAGTATTAAAAGAGCAGAGCAGGGCTGCGCCGAGTCAATCTTAGAAGGTATCTTAAAAAAATGAATTTTCAATCTGGCTACATCGCAGTAGTAGGGCGACCAAATGTAGGTAAATCAACACTTGTCAACGAATTAATTGGGCAAAAACTCTCAATCACATCTCACCGTCCTCAGACAACTAGGCACCGAATTAACGCTATTGATACTCAGGAAAACTATCAGATGGTTTTTGTAGATACACCTGGAATCCATATTGGGAACAACAAGGCAATTAATTCATATATGAACAAGGCTGCTAGCTCGAGCTTTGCTGATGTTGATATGATAATTTGGCTTGTTGAAATATTTAAGTGGACCAAAGAGGATGCTCGCGTATTAGAGCATTTAAGTAAAGTAGATATTCCTGTTATCATTTGCGTCAATAAAATTGATAAGTCAAGCTCAGTGGACAAAATCCTCCCTTACCTAGAGATGCTTGGAGAAAAATTTAAGGCTAATGAGGTCTTTCCTTTGTCTGCATTTGATCGGTCTCATACAAAGCAGCTAAGAAGCTTAATTCTTAAATATTTACCTGAGCAAGACCCTATTTATGATGAGGACTTTATAACAGATCGCTCTCAAAAATTTGTCGTATCTGAGTTCATTCGTGAGAAATTGATGAGAAATTTATCTAATGAGCTTCCCTACGATATCACTGTAGAAATTGAAAAATTTGAACTAGACGGTAAAATGTATAGAATTGCTGCGCGTATATTTGTAGATAAAGCCTCTCAGAAAAGTATTGTAATAGGCCATAAAGGCGAAATGCTAAAAAAAATTGGTCAAGATTCGCGAATTACTATTGAAGGTTTCTTAGAAGCAAAAGTATTCTTAGAGTTGTGGGTTAAGGTTAGACAAGGTTGGTCAGATGATAAAAGAGCCTTAGCATCTCTAGGCTATGACTAGAATTGAGAATTCTCCTGCTTTTTTGATTCATCGAAGAATGTACCAAGGAAGCTCTCTATTACTAGACTTCTTTACTAAAGATCATGGAAGAATTCGCTTGATAGCAAGAGGAGCTAGAAGTAGTAAAACGTCACTTCAAATGTTTCAATGCTTAAGTATTTCATTTAAGGGAAAAAGTGACCTAAAAAGCCTCTCTCAATGGGAAATTTCAGATGAGCCACGAAGACTTCTTGGTGATGATCTGATATTAGCTATCTATGTAAATGAACTTCTTATTAGGCTTATCCCTGAGGGTGATGAGTATAGTGAGCTTTTTAGTGCCTACTGGCACTTCATTAAAAATATTAATCATAAATCTAGTTCTGAAAAAGAATACGCTCTGCGCATATTTGAAAATCAACTAATGCAAGAATTAGGATATGGACTTGACTTTAAAGATGATATTGAAGGGAATCCAATTAAAAGCAATGGTCTTTATGATTTTATTGAAGATCAAGGTTTTATTGCGCAAACTGAAGGTAAAATTTTGGGTGAAATTCTTTTAAATATTATCACTCCTAACCAAGCAATTCCAAGCTCTGAAGGGCTAAATACTTTAAAAAAATTGAATCGAAAAAGGTTAAAGCCTCTTCTAGGCGATAAACCACTTAAAAGTAAAGAGTTATTTTTTGTTAATTAGGTCTAGTTATGAATATTTTTTTAGGCGTTAATATTGATCATATAGCAACATTAAGGCAGGCCAGAGGTACAAAGTATCCAAGCTTGATTGATGCCGCCCTAATCTGTGAGAATTCTGGTGCTGATAGCATTACACTCCATTTGAGAGAAGATAGGCGTCATATCCAAGATAACGATGTAATTGAGTTAAAATCCAGTTTAAAAACCAAAATGAATTTAGAGATGGCGGCAACAGATGAGATGCTCAAAATTGCCTCTCATGTCCTACCTGAAGACTGCTGCCTTGTTCCAGAAAAGCGGCAGGAGCTGACAACAGAGGGTGGCTTAGATGTTGTTTCTCAACTAGCAAGAATGAAAGAGGTTTGTGTTCAGCTTAGCTCAAATAACATTAAAACATCCCTTTTTATTGATGCTGATAAAAGACAGATAGACGCTGCGGCTGAATGCGGTGCTCCAATAATTGAAATTCATACAGGCCACTATGCAGATGCAACTACTAAAAATGAGGCTGAATTAGAACTCAAAAGAATATCTGAGGCTTGTGAATATGCTGTTAGTCTTGGAATGCAGGTTAACGCTGGACATGGCTTAACACTTTTAAATACTCCTGCAATAGCGAGAATTGAATCAATTATTGAGCTAAATATTGGTCACTCAATTATTTCAAGAGCATTATTTGTTGGCCTCGCAAATGCAACATCTGAAATGAAAGCTTTGCTACTAGAAGCGAGAGAAATATGATTTTTGGAATTGGAACCGATATAGTAAGTATTAAAAGAGTCCAAACAATTATATTAAAAAATCGTGATGGCTTTGTAAAAAGAGTTTTAACAGAGCATGAACAGGCCTTATTTGCAAATAAGGCTGATAGCGCAGCTTTTCTTGCTAAGCGTTTTGCCGCAAAAGAAGCATTTTCAAAGGCTTTAGGTACTGGGATTGGAAGGGTAGTTAGCTTTCAGGATTTAACTATTAGAAACAATGAAAATGGAAAGCCATATTTTTTACCCAGTGAAAAATTAAGGCTGTATTTATTAGAAAAGGGAATTAAACAAGGACACCTAAGCATATCAGACGAAAGTCAAAACGCAGTTGCTTTTGTAGTCCTTGAAAAACTAGATACTGACGAGCAGAGTTAAAAAAAACTAGGTCGACTCTAAAAAGGGATATCATCCTCAAATTCATCTTGTGCAACCGGAGTAATAGTTGGCGCTTGCTGGCCATTTTGAGGTGGTTGCGGTTGAGACTGAGGTTGAGACTGAGGTTGAGACTGTGATTGCATTGGAGAGTTAGAATCATCGCGACGATCAAGCATCTGTAAAGTACCACTAAACCCACTAATTACAACTTCAGTTGTGTAACGGTCTTGTCCACTTTGATCTTGCCATTTTCTAGTTTGTAATTTACCTTCAACGTAAACCTTGGAGCCTTTATCTAAATATTGACCAGCTATTTCAGCAACTTTTCCAAATAAACTAACGCGATGCCACTCTGTTCTTTCTTGTTTTTGACCAGTATTTTTATCAGTCCAAGACTCACTAGTTGCAACGGATAAATTACTTATTGCATTTCCATTTGAAGCGTACTTAATCTCAGGCTTTGCACCTAAATTACCAACTAATATTACTTTATTTATTCCGGCCATGCTAATATTTACTCCTGTTAAGTTTTAGTTTTAAGTGGTGAAAAAAGAACCATAAACCACCAGATAATTGCTACAAATATGGTGAATAAGAATACACTATTTAAATCGTAAATGTCATAAATCAAACCGCCAATTGCGCCGCCAATAAACGTACCTAAAAATTGTGATGTTGAAAAAATACCCATAGCAAGTCCTCTTTTAGAGGCACTTGCAGTTCTGGATAATAAAGAAGGTAATATTGCCTCAACTGTATTAAAAGCAACAAAGAAAATTGTCAAGGTAATTAGAAAAACTGGAAAATCTAAATTTGCTGTAAAAAAAATAATTTGACTGATAATTAATAAAAAGATACTGAGTAGTAATATGTATTTTGTTTTTTTAAACTTTTCTGAAATAATAATAAGGGGGATCATTCCAATAAATGAAAGCAATACTGCTGGAAGATAAAGCTGCCAGTTATCGATCTTACTAACTATTTCTTCCTCCATAATAATTAATGGCATTACTATAAAGCCACTTGCAAGAATCAAATGGAGTGAGAACACACTAAAATCTAACGCAAATAACTCTCTTGTAAAGTTTTCTTTAAAGGCTCCAAGAGAAAGTCGATAATAATTAACTGACTTCGAATGCTGAAGAGACATTACTATTAGCATAGCAATAATTGAGAGAAGTCCAATAACCCAAAATAACCCTGAAAGTTCAATTCTTGAGGTTATTATTGGCCCAATAATTAATGAAAGCATGAAGGCTACGCCAATTTGGAAGCCAACAAAGGCATTTGCCTTTGCTCGATTAGCTTCAGATATGGAGTCTGCTAAAAATGCCATTAAGACTGCTGATATAGCACCACCACCTTGCAGAGCCCTTCCAATAACAACAAATATGATATTTGAAGCATTTGCCGCAACAACACTTCCTAATAAAAAGATTAAAAGTCCTATAATTAGAATAGGTTTTCTTCCAAATCGATCCGAAAGATAGCCAAAAGGTATTTGGAGTAAGGCCTGAGTAAGGCCATAAATACCTACTGCCATTCCAATTAAGAATGGAGTGGAATCATCATAATCTCTAGCATAAACACTCATAACAGGAAAAAGCATAAATAAGCCAAGCATTCGAACAGACATAATTAGCGAAACTTTAAAAGCAAATAACCTTTCAGTTGGACTCATAAAAGAAATAGCTTCTACTAATCTACTGAATAGTTGGGAGAATAATCTGGATAGCTAGAAGTTAAAATTTTTCTAGCATCTATTGCGAGTTGAGGGGCATTTATCTCATCATAGTTAAACGCCATTAGATGGAGACTATCAGGGATTGAAGAGCTATTTGGATAATTTTCAATAATGAATTTTGATCTATTTATTGCAGCAATATGTGAGCCAACTCCTGTGTAATACAATGCTACATAAAACTCATGTCTTGCTAAAGTAGCTCTGAGACTAGGAAGTTTTTTAATCGCATCTTCAGAATATTTTGAGTTAGGAAAGGTATCAATTAAATCCATAAAGTAACTATATGCATCACGAACACTCGCAACATCTCTTTGCGCACTATCAGTAATTAAATTATCAAGTATTGAAGTTGATACAGCCTCTGCAACTACTCCTTTGAGATAATAAGCATACGGAGTAGAAGGAAGATTTGGATATTTTTCAATAAATTTATTTAATTCTAGTATCGACAAATTGTATTTTTTTTGTTTATATAAATTGTATGCAATATCTAATCTTGCTTGAATAGCATATTTAGAGCCTGGATAAGATTCAATAATAGTTTTGTAATGTTTAATAGCCTGTCCTATTGATCCAGCACTAATTTTTTCATCAGCTAATTTATATATTGCTTTAGATGAAAGACCATTAGCAACTAGATTTTTTGTTTCTTTATCGCCACTAAAAGGTGAGCAACCAATGAGCATAAAAATAGATATAAACATAAGTATCAAAGACTTCTTCATAATGAGTATTAAGTAATTTTAATTAAGCTGTAGATTATACTTGTGAGTTTTTTAGTTGGAAACCTTTATATAAAGAACTTCAAGAGAATAGCAACAGGCTTATAATTGTGTAAACATTATCTGATTAAATTTACTCATGGCGACAACTTTTTTTCAAAAACATACAAAAATTGATGACCTATGTTTGGTTTTGAATAGTTATTTGTCTCATAAGGAAGTTGAATTAGTCAAACTTGCATATAAAATGGCTAACGAAGCCCATTCTGGTCAGTTTAGGAAATCAGGAGAGCCTTATATTCATCACCCCTTGTCAGTTGCTTTGATACTTGCTGATTTAAAGCTTGACTATTTTTGTATTGTTGCTGCAATTCTTCATGATTGTATAGAAGACACTTCGGTAACCAAAGAAGATGTTCAGGTCCAATTTGGGGAGCAAGTAGCGCATATTGTTGAAGGGGTATCTAAGCTGACTAGCTTAGAGTTCACTTCAAGCTCACAAAAACAAGCTGAAAACTTTCAAAAATTAATATTAGCAATGTCTAAAGATATGAGAGTTATGGTCATTAAATTAGCTGATAGGCTGCATAATATGCGCACTTTGGACTCAATGAGTGATGAAAAAAAAATACAAAAAGCAAAAGAAACTTTTGAGCTTCATGCTCCAATTGCAAGAAGACTTGGGCTTCATAGTATAAGAGTAGAGTTAGATGACTTATGTTTTAAGACGCTCCACCCAAGAAAGTACTTAATAATCAAGAAAAAAATTAGTAAACAATATGGAAACCAAAAGAAAACAATAAATCTAATTAAAACAGAAATTGAAAATAGACTAAAGTTTGAAGGCATTGATGCAACTATTGAAGGACGTCAAAAACAACCTTCGAGTGTTTACAATAAGATGAAATTTAAATCAAGAAAATTTTCAGAAGTTCTTGATATGCATGCTTTTAGAATTGTAGTTGAAAATACAAATACTTGCTATCAGGCTTTAGGCCATATTCATAGTCTTTATAAGCCTATTCCACTTAAATTTAAGGACTATATTTCAGCTCCAAAACCAAATGGCTATCAATCTATTCATACTGTTGTGCTTGGCCCTAGAAAAATGTTCATTGAAGTTCAAATAAGATCTCAAGAGATGGAATTCATCTCTGAATATGGAATTGCCGCTCATTGGCACTACAAAAATACTGATAAGCCAACAGATAAATTAGCTCAAAATTGGATAGGATCTTTACTAGATATTCAGCAAAATACCGACACTTCGGCTGATTTCTTAGAGAATACTAAAGCCGACTTATTCTTTGATGAAGTATTTGTATTTACTCCAGCTGGAAAGATAATTCAACTTCCACTTAGATCGACAGTACTTGATTTTGCATATGCTGTTCACACTAATGTTGGAAAAAGATCTCAAAAAGCGACAATTAATGGAGTTGAAGCAGAGCTTTCAGCTAAACTCAAATCAGGCCAAACGGTAGAAATAATTACAAGTCTGTTTGTGAAGCCAAACCCAAATTGGTTAGACTTTGTAGTGACTTCAAAAGCTAAAACTGCAATAAAGGCAAATCTTAAAGATAATTCAAAGGCTGAATTGGCAAAACTAGGAAAGCTTTTGATTTCCGATGCACTTAATTATCAAAAAATTAAAATTAATGATGTTCCTCAAGACAAATGGAATCAATGCCTGAAAGAGCTCAATTGTTTTGATTTTCAAGACTTATATATAAAAGTTGGATTGTCTGAAATATTTGTAGCTGTGGTTATTAACAAACTTCTCCAGGACATTAATAATGAAACAATTAATACAATTTCTATAAATAAAACAAAAGGAATGGCCATAAACTTTGCTCATTGCTGCTATCCAATCCCTGGAGATGAGGTTACTGGAGTTTTGACGACACAAAAAGGACTTGTCATGCACCGCTCAATCTGTTCAAACCTAGAACATATTAAAGAAAAAAATGCACAATGGATGAAAATTGATTGGAATTCGGATGAAGACGAGGTCTTTGAAGTTGTAATAAGCGCGCTAGTTGAAAATAGAAGTGGACGTTTAGCCGCTATTGCTAACACCATAGCTAACTTAGGTGTTAATATTGAAAATATAGAACAACAACAGAGCCCTAATTCTAGAAGACTATTTCATATTATTGTTATCATTAAAAACATCATTCAGCTAAATGATGTTTTAGAGCAACTTAACAAGCTCCCACATCTTGTATCGGCAGAAAGAGTTTAATATTTATTAAAATGTATAAAAACAGCAATCGAATTGATTAAAATTACACCTTTATTTATTAATACTTAAATTACGCAATGCTTTGCTGGACTGACTCACTTGAAATAGCTATTTCACTGGAAGAAACCTTTCCTGATACAGACCCTAAGACTATTAACTTTGTTGATTTACGTCAGCTTGTTATTGATCTGGAGGATTTTGAAGAAGGACGAAGCAAATGTGGTGAAAGAGTTCTTGAGGCTATTCAAATGAACTGGATTGAGGAGAAAGAGTGAAATATTTTAAATTTATTTTATTGTTTTACATATTATTATCATTTTCAGCTAATGCGCTTTTAGAGGTAAACATTTTAAAATCTAAAGAGGCAGCCTTTCCTATAGTAATTGCTCCTTTTGAAATTATAAGCGACTCAAGCGAAAATATTGATATTGCCAAAATTATTAGAGATGATCTTAATAGATCAGGTCAATTTAATGCTCTAAGTAGTGATGCGCTAGTAGGGAATCAAATCGACTTTGATTTTTGGAAAGAACATAAAAAAGATGCAGTCGTTTTTGGCAAGGTTGAGCAAATAAGCCCAAGAGTTTACAATGTTTATATTTATATTTATGATGTTTTTTCTGAAAAAAGCTTATATCAAAAAAAGATTACAGTCAGTAAAACAGGGTTTAGGAGAATGGCGCATTTCTTAAGCGATAAGATTCATTATGTCCTTCTTGGACAAAAAGGCTCTTTTAACACCAGACTTTCATATGTCACTGTCACTGATGAAGATGATAGAGGAAGAACATATAGGCTTCAAATCTCAGACTCTGATGGATTTAACCCTCAAACAGTTGTTAGATCTGCAAATCCAATTTTATCTCCAGCCTGGTCAAAAGATCAAAAGAAACTTGCTTATGTGTCTTTTAAAAATAATAGATCTGAAGTTTTTATTATTACTCCTTTTATGAAAACAATTCCTGTTAAGTTACCAAGATTTGATGGAATCGCATCTTCACCTTCATGGCATCCTAATGGTGAAAACATTGCACTAACTATTTCAAAAAAAGGAAACAAAGATATTTATTTGTACAATTTAAAATCTGAAAAACTTAAAAGACTCACTACTAATTTGTCAATTGATACTGAGGCCAGCTTTTCTCCTGATGGTAAAAGTATTGCATTTACCTCAAATAGAACAGGACAAGTCCAGGTTTATATAAAAAATCTAAAGACTGGAAAAATCTCTCGTGCCACTTTTGAGGGAAGCTACAATGCAAAAGCAGTTTTCTCTCCTGATGGAAGAGATTTGGCTCTAATCCACCGAGTAGGTAAAGATTATAGAGTTGCTTTACTCGATATAGCATCAAGGGACTTGACAGTTATGACTCGAAATAAATCAGATGAGTCTCCTTATTTTTCACCAAACGGTGGTATGATTATTTTTTCAACTAATAGAGACAACATGGGAATTTTGTCTATAATTTCATTACACAACAATCAAATTGTTGAGTTACTGCAAAAAACCGGCGAAGTTAGAGAACCAACTTGGTCAAATTATTCAAACTAAGGAAAAAAAAAAATGTCAAAAAAAATTCTACTATTATCAAGTGTGATCTTTTTAAGTTCATGTGCTGCAACTAATATATCTGAACTTGGTGACAAGTTTCTTGATTTAATTAACCCAAGTGATGCTGCCACGGAACAAGCTGATTTAGGTGGAGAAGAAACTCTCGTTGCAGTTGATGAATATAGTGATGCAACTATCACTGAAATTGAAAAGCTTAAGTCTATGTCTGATGGTGCACTTATCGAGAGAGCTATTGCTAAAGGGATAGATTTTGAACTCGACGCGGATGGAAATTTAATTGATAGAGATAAGCTAATTGAGGATTTAGTAGAAAATTCTGAAGCTTTAGCAGCATTAATTGATGAATTTACAAATAATGGTGGGACGTTCATCTTGTATTTCTCTTATGATGACTCTGAAATTGATGAGGAGTCAACTAGAATAATTATTGATCATGCTAATTTTATGCAGGACAACCCTTCATTAAGATTAAGGTTAGAAGGTCACGCCGATGAGCGAGGCACTCGTGAATATAACTTAGCTCTTGGTGAAAATCGTGCTTTGAGTGTAAAAGAGGTTTTAAGTCTTTATAATCTTGACGATAGAATTGTGGTTATAAGCTATGGTGAAGAATTGCCAATTCTTGTTGGAAGTAATGAAATGGCTTGGGAAGAGAATCGAAGAGTAGAGTTCTCTTACTACTAGAGGCAGCCTTTTAAAACTCTTTTTTAATTAACCTGTTCGTTGTTTAATGAAAAAGAAATTATTTATATGTATAGTTTACATAGCTCCCATGTTATTTCTGCATGGGGCCTATGCTAATGAAGGCTTAGATACCGATTTTGCAATCTTAAAAATCAATAAAGAAATTAAATCTCTAAATAAAAAAATTTTATCATTAAAAGATGAAATTGATCTTATTAAAGAAAACCAAAGAATAAATTCTTCAAAAATTACAGAACTACTTCAAATGTTTGAATTAAATCTTTCAAATAATAAAAAAGAAGAAACATCAACTGTACAAAATCAAGTCGATAATTTAAATACCCTCTACTCTGATGGAAAAAATCAATTCGCTCTTGGTAATTATGAACAGGCAATCTTACTTCTTATAAACTTTGAGGAGGCTTCAGCTGAGTCGTCATCAGTTAAAGATTTAAAACTGTGGCTTGCAAGAGCATACTCTGCGAATAAAGAATACTTAAAATCTAAAGATGAATTTCTAGAGTTCCAGTCTAATAATAAAAGTCATACAAAATACCCTGACTCAATGTTTGAGCTGTCTAGAGTTTTGATTAAGCTAAATGAAGTTAATGAAGCTAAACTATTATTATTAGATATGATTAATAAATACCCTAGAAACTCTTTGATTAACAAAGCAAACCAATTACTTTTAGATCTTTAAGTAAGTGGAGATTCTAGAAATACCAAAAATTGATTTAACATCTTTTTGTTATCTTGATAAGGACCGATATCCTTTCTTACTTGAAAGTGTCAACCACAATGAAAACAACAGATTCTCAATATTATTTGCCTTTCCTGGTGAAAGCATTATCCTTAAGAACTCTTTAGACTTTGATTTTTTAAAAGAACTTCAAAGTAAAAGTAAATCAAACCATCTAGACTCTGACCTTCCCTTTACTGGCGGATGGTTTGTTTATCTTTCTTATGAGTTAATAGCTCAGATTGAGCCAACTTTGTCTTCTAAGCTACATAAATCAAAACTACCAATAGCTTATGCAGTTCAAATTCCTTCAGCAATTATTGTTGATCATAAGTTGGATAAAACTTTCATCATTGACCAAGATAATAACCAATCTCGTATTGATAGGATAATAGAAGATACAAAAAATCTTAGTAAAATGCCAGCTCAGAAAATTAAAGGGATACCGTCTGAAGAAACTGAAAATAAATTTATTGATGGTGTTAAAAGTAGTTTAGATTATATTATTGCTGGTGATGTTTTTCAAGTTAACCTATCACGAAAATGGCAATATAAGCTGGCTGATATTACTGATTCAACTTTAATTTATAATGCACTAAAAAAAACTAATCCAGCGCCTTTTTCTGCCCTCATTCAGTATGAAAATTTCAGCATAATCTCTTCTTCTCCTGAGAGACTTTTTAGTGTGAATGATCGGGTTTTAGAAACAAGGCCTATTGCAGGAACTCATCCTAGAGCCAAGGGTGATTTAGATAAAACACAAAAGGAAAATTTAATAAATCATCCTAAAGAAATAGCTGAGCACGTTATGCTTCTAGACTTAGAAAGAAATGATATGGGAAGGGTGTGTGAATATGGCAGTGTTTTTGTGAATGAAATAATGACATTAGAAACTTATCCATTTGTCCACCATATTGTCTCTAATATTAAAGGAAGGCTTCGTGAAAGTATCGGTATCAAAGATATTGTTAAAGCCCTATTTCCAGGAGGAACAATCACAGGCTGTCCTAAAGTGCGTTGTATGGAAATCATCAATGAATTAGAGCAAATGCCAAGGGAGGCCTATACTGGATCTGTAGGATATATAAGTCAAAATGGTAAGATGGATTTCAACATCCTTATTCGAAGTTTTATCCATCAAGGAGATGTTCTAAGCTTCAGAGCTGGTGCTGGAATAGTTTATGATTCAATTCCTGAAAAAGAATTAGCCGAAACAAGACATAAAGCAGCAGGGCTATTAAAGGTTTTTGAGGTTTAGAAGATTAAGGCTTAAACTTTGATGTCATTGGATATCTTCTTTCTTTACCAAAAGCATTCCCACTTATTTTAGGACCAGGGGCAGATTGCCTCCTTTTGTATTCATTTCTAAGAATCATAGAAGTTACCTTATTAACAACCTCAAGGCTATGACCTTGCTCAGTAATTTGAGCTACAGAGTTTTTTAATTCAACAAATCTCTTTAAAATATCATCTAAAACTTCATATGAAGGAAGTGTATCTTGATCAACTTGATTAGGCGCAAGCTCAGCAGAAGGAGGTCTTGTTATAACACGCTCAGGAATAACTGCAGACACTGAATTTCTATAGCTAGAAAGCCTATATACCATTGTTTTAGGAATATCCTTAAGTGGAGCAAATCCACCACACATGTCTCCATATAAAGTTGCGTAACCAACTGCCATTTCTGATTTGTTACCAGTTGCAAGTACAATTTTATGATATTTATTAGAAAGAGCCATTAAAAGAGTACCTCGAACTCTAGCTTGAATATTTTCTTCAGTTGAGTCTGGAGAGGTATTTTCAAAAAAATCATTAAGAGAAAAATTAAAAGAATCAACCATCGAGTGGATATCAATATTTGAAAACTGAACTCCTTGAGTTCGCGCTTGAAGTTCGGAGTCCTCTAGGCTCATATCAGATGTAAATTGGTAAGGCATCATAACTGCATGAACATTTTTAGGACCAATAGCATCAACAGCAACAGCAAGAGTCAAGGCTGAGTCAATACCTCCCGACAAGCCAATTAAAGCACCTCCAAAGGAGTTCTTTTGAATATAATCTCTTGTCGCTAAAACAAGTGCAGAGTAAATAGATTCCTCTTCGGTTAAGATAGAGGGTAAATAATCAGTACTGTTATGAGGCGAAGACAGTTCTTTAAACGCAGGAAGCTGAAGAGTAAGTTCTCCAAGGTTACTTATAACAAAAGAGTTGCCATCAAAGACAACTTCGTCTTGACCTCCCACCATATTAACGTAAATAAATGAAAGATCAAATTTTAAAGCGAAGTGTTTGCATCTATCTATACGCTGATTTTGTTTGTCTATTTGAAACGGTGATGCATTAAGAGAAACTACTACATCGATATTAGACTGACATAATCTATCCATTGGACCATCAATCCACTGATCTTCACAAATTAAAACACCAACTTTAGTTTGTTGACACTCAAATACAAATGACTCATCACCAGAGGTGAAGTAGCGTTTTTCATCAAAAACACCATAGTTAGGTAGTTCTTGTTTGTTATAGACATGAATAACTCGATTGCCTTGAATACAAAAAGCGCTATTGAAAAGAAAATCATTTAATTTACTTGGTGCGCCAAATAAAATAGTTATAGTCGAAGGAACTAGATTACATAAATTAATTATTTCATTATTAACTTGCTTAATAAATCCATCTCTAAATAAAAGATCTTCTGGAGGGTAGCCAGTAATGGCTAATTCTGGAAAAATAATTAAATGTGCACCCATTTCATGAGCTTCATTAATCAAGCCTAACATTCTCAAGGCATTTGCCTTAATATCACCAACAATAGGGTTAAATTGAGCGATTTGGATTTTAATCGGCTCTGACTCAGAGAATATCTTATTAAGCTGTTCTTGCCAAAATACAGCCTTCAAACTATTTCCAGTGTTTATTGCATGTTCATACTTAGTATTTGCGACTACTTCTGAAGGGTCTAATTCAAGAATATTAGCAAATAACCAGGCATGTGTTTCACTCAAAGCGGACTTGCCAGAACTATATTTACTAAGGTTAGATTGGTTAATATCATACTCCTTAGAAATTTTATAATCAGAAAAACCAGTTTTCTGGCGCACCAGAGCAAGGTATTCAGTTGTTTTTTTATTCACTATGACTCATTAGTTTAAGTATATATTAGTTATTTTATACCACTATAGTTATAAAATACCTATAGTTCATAAATTAAGGGAATATAAACGTATGTATTTATTAACTAATATACGTTTAAGTCATTGTTTTATAAGTATAAATAGATAATTAAAAATATAATATTTTAAAACTAAAATTATTAATTTTTAGTCCATTTAATTACAAAATAAGCATTATGGTGGTCTATAAAAATTGAATTGAATTCATTAAATTTTTATAAATATTTCTAAATTAAATTACATAGTGTTTATGAAAATACCGCTATTTCATTAGCCTTAGAGACGTAAATTGATTTTAAAAATAACTAGTATTATGTCACTAAGTAGTGATAAAATTTCTGTAGTCCTCACGCGATTGTGATGGATTGTTATACTTTGAAACTCATTAAGGAGATATATATGAAACAATTACTAAAATTGACTGCTGCTTCGTTGTTAGTTGTTGGTGCACTAGGTGTACAAGCTTCTACATTAAGCGACGTTCAAGCTAAAGGCCACGTTTCTTGTGGCGTATCTAAAGGTCTTGCGGGATTCTCTTCTGCTGACTCTTCAGGAACATGGACAGGTGTTGATGTTGATGTTTGTCGTGCTGTTGCTGCTGCAACGCTTGGCGATGCAACTAAGGTTAAATTTGTACCACTAACTGCTAAAGAAAGATTCACTGCACTTCAGTCTGGTGAGATCGACATGTTGTCTAGAAATACTACTTGGACAATTACTCGTGACGCTTCACTAGGTCTTAACTTTGCAGGTGTTAACTACTATGATGGACAAGGCTTTATGGTCAAGTCTTCTCTAGGTGTTTCTAGTGCTATGGAATTAGGTGGAGCTGCGATTTGTATTCAAGCAGGTACAACTACTGAATTAAACTTAGCTGACTGGGGTAAAGCAAACGGTATCGATTACAACTCTGTTGTTTCTGATACAAATGCTCAAACTCTAAGCAACTATGACGCTGGTCGTTGTGACGTTCTAACAACTGACGCATCTGGATTATATTCAATGCGTGCTGGTGCGAACGATCCTTCTGAGCACGTTGTGCTTCCAGAAATCATTTCTAAAGAGCCTTTAGGCCCTGTTGTTCGTCAAGGTGATGACCAGTGGTTTAACATCGTAAGATGGTCTCTAAACGCTATGATTACTGCTGAAGAGATTGGTGTTACTAGTGCTACTGTTGATATGGTTTCTAACAACCCTGAGCGTGAGCGCTTAATGGGTCGCTCTGGAAGCACTCATGAGTACGTTGGTTTGACTTCAGACTGGACTTACCAGATCATTAAGCAAGTAGGTAACTACTCTGAAAGCTTTGAGCGCAATATTGGTGTTAATACTCCAATTGGTATTGCTCGTGGTGTTAACGCACTATGGTCACAAGGTGGTATTCTTTACTCACCTCCATTTAGATAAGCAATTATCTAGATAGAACCTAAGCCAGCCTGCTATACTTTAGCAGGCTGGTTTTTTTTTACTTTTTTTATTAATTCAAAGCTAGTTTTTTAGTAAAATTTCTCAATTAATATTTATTGCTTTATATGAAAAAACTTATCCTTGACTCCCTTGGTAAATCTAAACATAGAGGGTCAAACTTTCGTGATTTGCTTTATAACAATGAAGTAAGAGCTTTCTTCTTCCAGGTAATCACATTTGTTTTAGTAGTAGGACTTTTTTATACGGCTATTGGAAACCTCTTTGAAAACATTGAAGAGAGAGGAATTAATACAGGCTTTTCTTTTCTTAACAATAGGGCTGGCTTTGATATCTTACCTTTCCTTGGTAATATTGTAGTTGACTACACGCCAGAATCTTCTAATTTAACTGTTTTTTATGTAGGGCTTGTTAATACTTTAGTTGTAGCCTTTATTGGCATAATACTATCTACACTAATTGGGCTTTTAATTGGTATTGCAAGACTTTCTAATAATTACTTAATTTCAAAACTTGCAGGCGGCTATATTGAGCTCTTTAGAAATATACCTATTCTTTTACAAATTCTTTTTTGGTACAACTTATTTATAAATATTTTTCCTCATCCTAAACAAAGTTTGGCATTTTTTGATATTGCATTCCTTAATCAAAGGGGTTTGTATCTTCCAAAGCCAATCCCCGAGGATGGCTTTTTATTTGTAACTTTAGCTTTCATTATCGGAATCATTGCTGCTTATTTTATTAAGAAATTTTTTAAGAAAAAGCATGAGCTTACAGGAGCTCATACTAGCACCTGGACATACACCCTGGGATTAGTTATTGGTTTTCCAGTAATAGTCTACTTTTTAATTGGCTCACCACTTCAATTTGATTATGCGGTTCTAGGTAAATTTAATCTTAAGGGTGGCATGGCTGTTGTTCCAGAATTTTTAGCATTAACTTTTGCATTGAGCGTCTATACTGCAACCTATATTGCTGAAGCAATAAGATCTGGAATAGAGGCAGTAGATAAAGGCCAAAAAGAGGCAGCTGCTGCAATTGGTTTATCGCCAATACAATCTCTAAAACTTATTGTACTTCCTCAAGCATTGAGAGTGGCAATACCACCAACTATTAATCAATACCTAAATTTGACTAAAAACTCTTCATTAGCAACCGTAATTGGTTACCCAGAGCTTATGAGCACATTTGGAGGCACCGTACTAAATCAGGTTGGTCAAGCGGTTGAGATTTTAGCTATGGCAATGCTTGTTTATCTAGTAATCTCACTGTTTATTTCTTTATTGCTTAATTATGTCAATAAAAAGATGGAAATCCAAGGGAGATAATTATGTCAGTATTCGATCAACAATCAACCAGAAAGCCGCCAATTTCTCAAATTGGAGCAGTATTGTGGCTAAAGACCAATTTATTTTCATCTTGGATTAATAGCCTCCTTACACTCGCCTCACTCTACTTGTTATATATTATGATTCCTCCTTTGCTAGATTGGATGATATTTAATGCAAGCTTTAGTTTTGGTACTGTAAATCTTTTTGGTTTTGACATCAAGTTTAGTGAAGCCATGGCAACAAATCAAAACTGCGGGCGAGAGGGTGCATGCTGGCCTTATATCTATGAAAAACTATACATGTATACCTATGGCTTCTACCCTCGCACAGAGACTTGGAGACCTAATATTGTATTTGGATTGACGGCATTACTATTTGTTATCGTTCCATTAGTTAAGCACTATAAACATAAAAATAGAGTTACGTTGTCGCTAATTATTCTTTACCCTCTAGTTTCTTATGTTTTAATCGCAGGTGGCTTTGGATTGCTAATGCCAGTTTCAACAGATCAATGGGGTGGCCTCTTACTTACTCTTATTATTGCCTCAGTCGGCATTATTGTTTCATTTCCAATTGGTGTATTGCTTGCACTTGGAAGGCAATCAAACCTTAAAGTAATTAAGCTATTTTCAACACTATTTATTGAATTTATAAGGGCAGTTCCTTTAATAACGATTCTCTTCATGGCTTCTTTTGTGCTTCCGTTGTTTCTAGAGTCAGGAAACTATTTTGATAAGCTTTTAAGAGCTCTTATAGGCATTGCTTTATTTCAAGCAGCATATTTTGCAGAGGTTGTAAGAGGAGGGCTGCAAGCGATCCCAAGAGGGCAATATGAGGCTGCTGATGCAATTGGACTAAGCTATTTCCAAAAAAACATACTAATTATCTTGCCTCAGGCGCTTAAAATTTCTATTCCTAATATAGTTGGATCTTCGATATCATTATTTAAAGATACAACACTAGTTCTTATAATAGGACTATTTGATATGCTAGCAATGGTCAACTTAACAAGTAATGACCCTTATTGGCTTGGTAGAGAGACTGAAGGCTTTGTCTTCGTTACTATTGTTATGTGGGCTATACTATATACCATGTCTCGCTATTCAAGGAAACTAGAGTTACGTTTCAACACTGAAAATACAAATTAAAAAGGTTAATAAAGATGAGTACTGATAAAAGCAAAAATAACAAAACAAACATCATTGAAATATCAAAACTAAATAAATGGTATGGTGATTTCCATGCACTAAAGAACATTGATTTAAATGTTAAAGAAGGTGAAATTATAGTTGTATGTGGCCCATCAGGAAGTGGCAAGTCAACACTTATAAGATGCGTTAACTTTCTAGAGAAATTTCAAGAAGGCACTATCCTGGTCTCGGGCACAGAGCTTACTGATGATGCACAAAAAATAAGAAAAATAAGAAGTGAAGTGGCAATGGTATTTCAGCACTTTAACCTATTTCCTCACCTAACGATTGTAGATAACTTAACACTGGCTCCAATATGGGTGCACAATGAAACAAAACTAGAGGCTAGAGAAAAAGCACTTAAATTACTTGATAGGGTAGGAATAAGAGACCAAGCTGAAAAATACCCAAACCAGCTTAGTGGCGGACAACAGCAGCGCGTAGCTATTGCTAGATCTTTATGTACCTCACCAAAAATAATGCTATTTGATGAGCCTACATCTGCTCTCGACCCTGAAATGATCTCAGAAGTCTTAGACGTAATGGTTGAACTCGCTAAAGAGGGTATCACTATGATTTGTGTTACTCATGAAATGGGCTTTGCACGTAAGGTTGCCAATAGAATTATCTTTATGGATGATGGTCAGATAGTGGAAGAAAATGATCCTGAAAACTTTTTTAATCACGCAGAATCTGATAGATTACAATTATTTTTAGATCAAATATTAACTCATTAAACTAGCGCCTATATGGAGCTTTAAAAGAGTCAAATACAAACTTTAATACTCTGTAAATAACAAGATAGTAACATTTACATAACCTTCTAGTTATATAATTTGACTGTGAAGACTATTAACTAACTAACTTACTAATTGATAAATGTTTAGTTTCCTAAAAAAAGAACAACCTCACGAACCTCCAGAAGTTACGCAATCTGTAGACTGGACTAAGGATATAAAGAGAAGTAAAAAAATTGGTCAAGAGGTTGAGCAATTATCTTTTTTATACCGCTCTGAAACTAATAATAAGATCATAGGGACTAAGAAGGGACTAAGTAGGGACCATCTACAAATTCTAAAAAAATGTAAAAAAGAAAGTAGCGCATTAGAACTTATGAAAATTCTAAAGAGATCAAATAAATCAAAATTTAAAACAGCAATAATTAATCCACTTCTTGATCAAGACTTCTTAGAATTAACAATTCCAGATAGTCCGAAGAGTCCAAGCCAAAAATACAGACTTACAGGCAAATTTGTTAAAAAAAGAATAAAGGAATAATAAATATTTAGCCTTTTGAATGGTTTAGCGTCTTAATTTACTATATTTCAACACCCTGCTTCTATATTGTCTATATTTTAGACTTTGTCTTTTTTTCTAGGTACTTTGTTGTATTAACAGTAAATATACTCTATATGGCTAAATTTCGAGTCCATTATGTAACTCATTGATTTTTATATATTAAACCCTATATTTACTATTTTTAAAGTTATTTAGGTGCGCTTATCTCCTATAAAGTTCGTATAATTTATATTATGTTAAATAACTAATTTATACCTGTTATTAAACATAAATTACTTTAAATAGAGTTACTGTGGATAATGTCACTCTTAGTCCCCCTGCTGTTTCAGGTTTTTAAATTTTTTTTTTCTTGGTCCCTTTATCTTTCTTATGTCAGCAAATAAAAGAAATTATTCACTTTTAGGTTTGCTTGTATTGATGTGGGGCTCATCGTTTCTTTTAATTGAAGTTTCATTAGATGGTTTTATTCCTAAGGAAATTGTCGGCTTTAGATTATTTATTGGCGCCATTACTATGATCTGTGTTTCTTTATTTTATGGTAAGAGATTTCCAAAGACTTTAATACCCTGGCTTCACTTTATTATTTATGCTGTAATTGGCAATATTTTGCCTTATCTTTTAATTGCAACAGGGCAAAAGGATATTACCTCTGGCATGGCCGGTTTATTGATGGCTATTATGCCGCTAGTTACCCTTGTTCTTGCACATTTCTTTCTACCTAACGACAAACTTACTAGATACAAGGTGTTGGGATTTATTATTGGGATATCTGGTGTTTTATTTATTTTAAGTCCTTCGCTTAGTGATGGTTCTAATACTTTGATTGGTATCTTACTGGTTTTAGCTGCAGCATGTGCCTATGGAGTAAATACTATAATTGCATCACGCCTGCCCTCTTACGATCCTATTGTATCAAGTGCATGTGTACTTTTGATTGCTAGTACTCTTTCATTTTGCATATGGCCAGGTATACTTTTTATTAATTTTTCTGATGTGCCATTATTAAGTATTGCTAGCCTGATTCTTCTTGGAATACTTCCTACTGGACTTGCCGCTCTCGTTTATTTTATTATTATTAATTCTGCTGGAGCTACATTCCTTTCCAATATTAATTATTTAATCCCTGTTGTTGCTTTTTTCCTTGGAGCTTTGTTACTTGGCGAAGATATTCTTTTGAGTAATTTATTGGCTTTACTTCTAATTATTTCTGGAATTTTTGTATCTAGATTTAAGTCTTAAGTTTAATTTTTTTTGATTCTTTTATAGCTAATTTCTTGTTTTTTTTCAAATACTTAGCTTCTTTTTATCCTAATTCCATTTAATAATCTTATATCTATATTATTTATATTCTATATTTAGTGTATATTTATCTCCGTAAGCACTAAATGTAGTGCATCT
Organism: uncultured Candidatus Thioglobus sp.; assembly: GCA_905612405.1. Lineage (GTDB taxonomy): Bacteria > Pseudomonadota > Gammaproteobacteria > PS1 > Pseudothioglobaceae > Pseudothioglobus. The sequence continues at coordinate 13,372 of CAJQRX010000024.1, read as the reverse complement.
TTCAGGAGTAGGGTTTGAGTCAAGAAATACAGGCTGTAAAAGACAATGCAGTCGATCAAGAAATATTAGTTACCAAACGAGATGGTTCAAAAGAGTCAATTGACCTTGAAAAAATCCACCGTGTTGTTCATTGGGCTTCACAAGACCTTAATAATATTTCAGTTTCACAAGTTGAAATTAATGCTCAATTAGCTTTTTTTGATGGTATTCGAACTGAAGATATTCATGAAACAATTATTAAGTCTGCGGCAGACTTAATTTCTACTGATGTTCCTGATTATCAATATTTGGCAGCTCGATTAGCCATCTTTCATTTAAGGAAAAAAGCCTATAAATCTTTTACTCCACCTACTCTCATTGACCACGTAACAAAACTGACTAAATCTGGTATATACGACAAAGATATACTTGAAAAATATAATGTGGCAGAGTTTGAAGATCTTAATAATTATATTGATCATTGGCGTGATATGAAGTTTTCTTATGCTGCTGTTAAGCAATTAGAAGGAAAATATTTAGTTCAGAATCGAGTTACTGGTGATATTCATGAATCACCTCAAATGTTATATATGCTTGTAGGAATGTGTTTATTCCAGGAGTACAAAGGCAAAGCTAGAGTTGATATTGTAAAACGCTTTTATGATGCCTCTTCTAACTTTAAAATTTCTTTACCAACACCGATTATGGCTGGTGTTAGAACTCCTACGCGTCAATTTTCATCTTGCGTCCTGATTGAAGCTGATGATGATTTAGATTCTATTAGTGCTGCATCTGGCGCCATAGTTAAGTACGTTTCTCAGCGCGCTGGAATTGGTATTAATGCTGGAAAAATTAGAGCAATAGGGAGTCCAATTAGAGGTGGAGAAGCAACGCATACTGGTTGTATACCTTTCTTTAAACACTTTCATACTGCTGTTAAATCATGCTCTCAAGGTGGAGTTAGAGGTGGTGCTGCAACATTATTTTATCCCTTATGGCACCTTGAAGTTGAAGCCCTATTAGTACTTAAAAATAACACTGGTACTGATGAAAATAGAATTAGACATCTTGATTATGGCGTTCAATTTAATGGATTGATGTATGAGCGCTTTCTTAAAGATTCTGATATCACACTATTCTCACCAAACGATGTGCCTGGTTTATATGAATCATTTTTTGCAGATCAGGGCAAATTTAAAAAGCTTTATGAGAAATATGAAAGTGATGATTCAATCCGCAAGGAGACGATTAAAGCGCGTGAATTATTTGCAATGTTTATGAAAGAAAGAGCAAACACTGGTCGTATTTATCTTCAAAATGTTGATCATTGTAATACTCATGGTGCGTTTAATCCAGAACATGCACCAGTCAGACAATCAAACTTGTGTATGGAAATTACCCTGCCAACAAAACCTTTATTTTCAGTTCAAGATGAAAAAGGTGAGGTTGCTCTTTGCACACTTTCTGCAGTTAATCTAGGTGCTTTAGATAGCCTTGATGAACTTGAAGATATTACTGAAATTATTGTTCGCTCTTTAGATGCATTACTTGATTATCAAGACTACCCTCTTAAGGCAGCTGAAATTGCTAGTAACAACCGACGCACTCTTGGTATTGGCGTAACAAATTTAGCATACTATTTAGCTAAAAATGATGCTAAATATTCAGATGGTTCTGGAAATGATTTAATACATAAGACCTTTGAGGCTTTACAATATTACTCTCTAAAGGCTTCAAATAAGCTTGCAGAAGAACTTGGACCCTGCCCTCTTTTCTCTGAAACACAATATGCAAGTGGCATAATGCCTATTGATAGTTATAAAAAAGATATTGATGCATTTTGCACTACAAAGCTTGAGTTGGACTGGGATACACTTAGAAAAAATATTAAGTCTAAAGGTCTTAGAAATTCAACTTTAACAGCGTTAATGCCGTGTGAAAGCTCATCTCAAATTTCGAATTCTACAAATGGAATTGAACCTCCCAGGGGCTTTGTGTCAGTAAAACAATCAAAAGATGGAATATTGAAACAAGTTGTTCCTGAATATGAAAAACTTCATAAAAAATATGAACTTCTTTGGGATATAAAGGACAATGAAGGTTATCTTCAGTTGTGTGCAATTATGCAAAAATTTGTAGACCAGTCAATCTCAACTAATACTCACTATGATCCTTCTCAATTTGAGGGAAACAGAGTTCCAATGAAGTTATTCTTAATGGATTTGCTTAAGGCTTATAAATATGGAATTAAAACGCTTTATTATCATACAACAAGAGATGGTGCTAGTGACGATCAAAACAACAGTAAACAAGGAGACGATGATTGCGAAGATGGTGTTTGCAAACTCTAAAATATAATTATGTCTTATAGTATTTTTAATCAAGAAATAAACGATACCTTAAAAGAGCCAATGTTCTTTGGGGAGTCTGTCAACGTTGCTCGTTTTGATCAACAAAAGTTCGAAATATTTGAAAAACTAACTGAAAAACAACTTTCTTTCTTTTGGCGTCCCGAAGAAATTGATGTGTCAAAGGATAAGATTGACTTTAGTAAGTTATTGCCCAATGAAAAACATATTTTCATATCCAATCTTCAGTATCAAATACTGCTAGATTCTGTTCAAGGACGATCGCCTAACATAGCGTTTTTGCCCATTGTTTCGCTACCTGAGTTAGAAAACTGGATTGAAACTTGGGCATTCTCAGAAACGATTCATTCTCGCTCTTATACTCATATTATTAGAGCAATTATGAATGAACCTGGTGTTGTTTTTGATGAAATAATGAAAACGGATGAAATTATCCAGCGAGCGACCAGTGTATCTAAGTACTATGATAAATTAATTAAGCATTCTCAAGCTTACTTGCTTCATGGTGAGGGTGAACACCTGATTAACGGTGAATCAATTAATATCAACTTATATTCCCTCAAACGCCTAGTTTATTTAACAATTATGTCAGTTAATATTTTAGAAGCAATTCGGTTTTATGTTAGTTTTGCGTGCTCTTTTGCGTTTGCAGAAAGAAAGGTAATGGAGGGTAATGCAAAAATTATTAAACTAATTGCTCGTGATGAAGCGCTTCATCTTACTGGAACTCAGCATATGTTAAATTTGATGCGTGATGGTAAAGATGATCCAGATATGCAAGCAATAGCTATTGAGTGCGAAGCTGAAGTTATAGAGATGTTTAAAGATGGCGCAAATCAAGAAAAAGAGTGGGCAGAATATCTATTTCGTGATGGTTCGATGATTGGCCTTAATGCTGCGATTCTTAAACAATATCTTGAGTATATTACCAATAATCGTATGGCAGCATTGAATATGCAGCCAATCTTTGAACAAACAACTAACCCTCTTCCTTGGCTCAACCATTGGCTAGATTCAGACAATGTTCAAGTTGCTCCTCAAGAAACTGAAATTACCTCATATTTGGTTAGTGCCATTGACAATACAATTGATGCTGAAGATCAAGATTTTGATGATTTTAAGCTCTAAATGTTACTTATTAAATGTTTAAAATTGATGTTGATAATATAAATGGAAAAACAGAGTCACTTTATGTATACGGTGACGAATCAATATTAACTGAGCTTGAAGCTAACAACGTTTTAGTAAATTTTAACTGCAGACAAGGGCATTGTGGTAGCTGCATATTAAAGCTTGTGAAAGGCGATGTTATCCATCAAGATTGTCTTGTTCCATTGTCCCCAGGCGAAATCCTTGCATGTAGATCAAGACCAATAACTGATATAAAAATTACCTCTAAACCCTAACCTTTTTTAAGATAACTAGTAACTTCCTTATAATTACCTCGAAAGACTATTCTTTGTTTTTTCTGGTCAATTTGATAGTTATACATTGGGTCGTAATAATCAACTAAAAGCGACTCAATAAGAGGCAAATAATCACTTAAATCTTCATTTTTTTGATGATTAATTAGCGCTAAATTTAATTGCTTTAGAAGAATATTATATCTATCTCCACCTAATCTTTTTTGAATTTTTGCGAGGCTATTTAGCCAGTAGTTTGAATACTGTTCAAATCCAAAATCACCATGTAATTCACTAAATTTTTTAGCCATATCAATAACATAAGATTTTAAACTAATATTTAATCTCTCTTCAAGGCTGGCATTTAAGATAATAATATCAGACTGGCGTGCTTTATTTTTTATAACATCTGGCATATGAATCATGCCAATATTATTACCCTCATCTTCTATTAAAAATACATTATAAATTTCTTTTTTAATTAACTCTATAGTTAGCTTATTTTCAAAGTCAATTTGTCTGGGCTGTGGAGTTACGTCATTACCAAAAGCAGACCCTCTATGATTCGCAAATCCTTCAAGATCTATACTATTATCAAGTTCATTTAATAATAATGTTTTGCCACAACCCGTTTGACCACCTAAAACTAAGAACTTCTTCTCATTTGTAATTCGACTCATCTCATCAATCAGAAATGACCTTAAGGCTTTATAACCTCCTTGTATTCGAGGAAATGAAATTCCTGATTGCTCATATATCCACTCTTGGGCGATTTTTGAGCGTAATCCACCTCTAAAACAATAAAGCGCTCCATTGGGATGTTTATTAACAAAATCAATCCAATTGACTATTCTTTGCTCTTTTAATGACCCTTTTACAAGTTCGTGACCCAACTTAATTGCCGACTCTTGGCCTTTGTCTTTATAGCAAATACCAATTTGATGTCTTTCTTCATTAGTCATTAGAGGTTGATTTAAAGCACCAGGAAAGGAACCTTCAGCAAATTCAATGGGGGCTCTGATATCAAGTAAAGGCATGCTGTCTTTAAAAATTTGAGAAAAATTATTAATTTCTTCGGGTTTACTCATCTTAAGAAAATAGACTCAGGACTATCACTTGTTTTGATAATTTTTCCAATTGGATTAAGCTTCATATTATTAGAAGTTAGTAGATTATTAAACTCTGACATTGCCTCTTTTGAAACAGTTACCAACAAACCACCACTGGTTTGAGGGTCACAAATAATTGATTTCTCTAAATCAGAGAGTTTGGAAATAGACTCACCATAACTATCAAAATTTCTCTCAGTACCTCCTGGGACACATCCTTTATCAATATATTTTAAAATATTTGGTAATAATGGCAATTTATCAAAATAAATTTCTGCAGAAACATTACTTCCTCTACATACCTCTAACAAATGCCCTGCTAAACCAAAACCAGTAACATCAGTAACAGCGTTAACACCTGAAATTTTAGCAACTTTAGAGCCGATATCATTTAGTGCACACATTTGCTTTACAGCCATAATGTGATCATTAGGGCTCACTACTTTCTTTTTTTGCGCAGTTGAGAGTACTCCAATTCCTAGAGGTTTTGTTAAATAAATAGAATCCCCAACTTGTGCGCTTGTATTTTTTTTCAGTTCATCAATATCAACAATTCCAGAAACAGAGAGGCCGAATATTGGTTCTGGAGAATCAATACTATGACCGCCTGCCAATGTAATACCCGCTCGACTACAAATTTCACGGCCGCCTTCTATTACCTTTGCACCGATATCTGCAGAGAGTTTATTAATAGGCCAACCAAATATTGCTATTGCCATTAGTGGCCTACCTCCCATTGCATAGACATCACTTAAAGCATTACTTCCAGCAATCATCCCAAAGTCAAAAGGGTCGTCTACAATTGGCATAAAAAAATCTGTAGTACTAATGAGCGCCCTGCCATCGCCAAGATCAAAGACTGCAGCATCGTCACTCGACTCATTGCCTACCAATAAGTTTGGATCTACAAAACTACTAATATTGGTGCCTAAAATTTCTTTTAACAGCTTAGGAGAAATTTTACAGCCACAGCCAGCACCATGACTAAACTCAGTAAGCTTCACTGAAGATGAAGTTAAATTAGTTTTCATATTAATTTGATTGTAGAATATTTTGAATCTAACTTTTTATAAAGATTAGATGGCGTAATTGTTGGATTTAAATTCATGATTTCAAATGCCACTACATTATCTTCAACACCATCCCAATTTTTTACATAAGAACCGTCTTTATAACCATTTTGCTGCCTAAAAGTATTCAGCTGATTTTTAACAATATAACGCTTATATAAATTCTCAACATCTATATCTAAATGAGAAATTATTGTAAAAAATAAGTCGGTAATTTTGCGAATGTTATTAGTGTCTGGATCGATACTTGAAGCCACAGACAAGCTCAACATTTCCTCTAAAGAGCTAACCAGAATATCAACATCAAAATCACCTTTAGGTTCAAGTTTTAAATATCTATGTGCATATTCTGGATCATCTATACGAATAGATTCAGACATTATAAAATGCCAAATATCAACTAACTCAACTCTGATATTGTCCCAGTCTGGCTGGTCATTAATATTTTTCCAGTGCTTCCAATTAAAAGAGTCTATTGCCTCTGCTACCTCCATGTAGATTCCTCGATACCAAGAAATTTTTCTATTCTCTCGAGTAATCCCAGTTAACCATATCTCACCATTTGTCTCATCATTTAACTGATTTTGAAGGGTAAACATTTGCTCAATTAGATTCATATTTTTTTCTGCATTAAGGAATAAATAAATTATAGACAGTTAATCACAAATAACTAGGAATAAAAGCTTAGTATCTATCGACTAAAGGGTCAATTTCTCTGGACCATGCATCAATTCCACCCTGAAGATTAACTAGAGATTGAAAGTCTTTTGAAATTAAAAAATTTGCAACCTGCATTGATCTCACTCCATGATGGCAATAAACTGCAATATTATCATCAGGATTAAGATCAGAAAATGACTCAGCAATAGTGCTCATTGGATAGTGTATTGCCCCCTCAATTTTGCATAAATCTAACTCCCACTTCTCTCTAACATCAACAAGAATAGTATCATTATTACTCAGATAATTTTGAAATTCTTTAGGGGCTAAGTCATTTATCATTACAAGTCTCTCTTTAATTTTAATATTAGAATTATATTTTATTCTTAACAATTAAGTACGAGTAACTTTAATGGGTAAAATTTCAGTTATGTGTAAAGATAATGATGATATTTTTAAATTTCCCTGTGACTACCCTATTAAGATTTTTGGGTTAAATCAGCCTGAATTAAAACAAACTATTTGTTCTATAGTTGAAAGCCATGTTGGTCAACTTCATGACAATCAAATCACTACTAAGAAAAGCTCTAAGGGTAAATATGTTTCAATAACTGTAAGGATTATTGCAACAAGTAGAAAACAACTTGACACTATCAATCATGAACTACAATCCTCCCCTTTGGTTTCCTATCTTTTATAAAATCTGATGGTTAAAATACGTGATAAAGGTTTTACAGATTTCATCCAGACATGGGGTGAAATGAAATCTTTTACTGAAGCCAGGAATATCGAAACTCCAGATGAATTGTGGCTACTAGAACATAAAAGCGTATTTACTCAAGGATTATCTGGAAAGCCAGAGCATCTTCTCAGAGAAACTGAGATATTAGTAGTGCAGACCGATAGAGGCGGTCAAATAACCTATCATGGGCCAGGTCAATTAATAATTTACTGCCTGATTGACATCAAGAGATTAGGAATTGGAATTAAAAAAATGGTATCTCTTATTGAGCAATCCATAATTGACTTATTGGCTGATTATTCGATTAAAGCTCATAAAGTTATAGGAGCTCCTGGAGTTTATGTTGACGGCTCAAAAATTGCAGCGCTAGGCCTTAAAGTTAAACAAGGCAGAACTTATCACGGTTTAAGCCTAAATATTGATATGGATCTCACGCCTTATAATCTGATTAACCCTTGTGGTTATAGTGATTTAAATGTTACCCAAATGTCGAATCTAACGGATAATGCACTCAATAATCATGACATCAAACTAAACCTATCTAATTATCTGATGAACTATGTTACAAGAACTTGAAATTAAAGCACTAAAAGGCGAATCTAAAATTAGCAGACTTAAGATTAAGCCTGATTCTGAGAGAAAATCATTAAAAAAACCAAGCTGGATAAGAATTAGACATTCAGGCTCTAAAAAAGTTAATGAACTTAAAAAAACATTAAGGAGTCAAAAGCTATTTACAGTTTGCGAAGAAGCTCAGTGCCCTAACCTTAGTGAATGCTTTAACCATGGCACTGCTACATTCATGATTATGGGTCAAATATGTACCAGAAGATGTCCTTTTTGTGATGTTGCTCATGGGAGACCGAAAACTTTAGATACAGATGAGCCAGTTCATTTAGCCGATACTATTTCTAAAATGTCACTAAAGTATGTTGTTATTACCTCAGTTGATCGGGACGACTTAAGAGATGGAGGCGCTGGTCACTTCAAAGAATGTATTGACGCTATTAGAAGCAAAACTCCTAAAGTAAAAATCGAAATTTTAACGCCTGATTTTAGAGGAAGAGTTGAAAAAGCCCTGAATATTTTCAAAGACTGCCCACCTGATGTTTTTAATCATAATTTAGAGACAGTGCCCAGCCTTTATCCCAAAGTTCGTCCTGGCTCAGACTATGAGCAGTCGTTAGATCTTCTTAAAAGCTTTAAAGAAAAACATCCCTCTGTTAAAACAAAGTCTGGACTGATGCTTGGTGTCGGTGAAACTGAAAGGCAAGTAATTGATGTTCTAAAGGACTTAAGATCTCATGATGTTGATATGTTAACGTTAGGTCAATATCTGCAGCCAAGCAAACACCACCTTGCAGTTGAGGAATACGTTACGCCAGAACAATTTCAAAAATATAAAAAAATAGCAGATGATCTTGGCTTTAGTCAAGTTGCAAGCGGTCCCATGGTTAGATCTTCTTATCATGCAGACCTTCAAGCAAAAGGCGAGCTTGTTTCATAAAAACTTAAAAATTTTAGAGCTCATTCTGTTATTTTTATAACTATTTAATTTGATAAAAAGTATAATAATATTATGATTAAAACATTCTTTATAGCTCTAGCATTTTTCTTCATTATTGATGTATTTTGGATATATTTTATTGCGTTGCCAATGTACACACAAGATGTTCCCGATCTTATGGATTTTAAAGTAGCTCCTGCAATCATGTTTTATACAATTTTCTTGTTAGGCTTAGTCTTCTTTGTTATTAACCCCAATCTTAGTAATACGCTTTTCAATGTCTTTATGATTGGTGCTTTTTATGGATTAGTAACTTATGGAACTTACGACCTAACCGTTTACGCAACTATGAATATCTTTAGCCTAAAACTAGTGGTCGCAGATATTCTATGGGGAATGATACTATCTGGATCTGTAGCAACCCTTACTGTATTTACTTCAGCCAAATTAAACTAACTTAATAATGTCTATTGCATTTACTTCTGGTGAGCCCTCTGGAATTGGTCCTGATATAGCTCTCATATACGCTCAAAAAGAAAGGGGTGAAGACCTTATAGTTTATGGTGACCCTGATGTATTAATCAATCGAGCAAAGCTTCTTAACTTGCCTATCTCACTAAAGGAGCATAAGACAAGAAAAGCTAATGAGCTAAGTATTTTTCCTATTAAAACAAAATCAAAAGTTAAGCCAGGGAAGTTAAACCCTGATAATTCAGATTACGTATTATCATTGATTAGGCATGCAACTAATGATTGCGTCAATAAGAGTTGTAGCGGCATGTTAACTGGTCCTATTAACAAGGCTATCATTAACCAATCTGGAATTGAATTTATTGGTCATACTGAGTATCTTGCTGATTTAACTCAAACTCCTAAAACTGTAATGCTTCTTGCAACAGACCAACTTAAAGTTGCTCTTGCCACTACTCATCTTGCTCTAAAAGACGTATCTAGAAATATTACAAAAGAATCTCTTATAAAAGTCATTACCATAATTCATAATGACTTTAAATACCTAGGAGTGGAAAATCCGTCAATTCTTGTTTGTGGGCTTAATCCACATGCTGGTGAAAATGGATATCTTGGGGATGAAGAATTAATAACAATTATTCCTGCTTTAAATACACTTAAAGAGAGTGGTATTAATCTTGCTGGGCCGGTTCCAGCAGACACCGCCTTTACACCAGACTCATTAAAAAATATTGATGTAGTTCTAGCAATGTATCATGACCAAGGTTTGCCTGTATTAAAAGCAAAAGGCTTTAAAAATGCAGCTAATATAACCTTAGGTCTTCCTTTTATTCGCACTTCTGTTGATCATGGAACAGCTTTAGACCTCGCAGGTACTGGAAATATCAGCCTAGGTAGTTTTAATACAGCATTATCCTACTTCAAGACTTTAACCAACAATGCGTCACCAGCCTAGAAAAAGATTTGGACAAAACTTTTTAGTTGATCATCGAATTATCAACCAAATTATTTCAACAATATCTCCAAAAAATGATGACTGTATTGTAGAAATTGGTCCAGGAAAAGGTGCGATTACTTTTCCTTTAATTGAACATCTAAACCATTTGAATGTCATTGAAATTGACCGAGATTTAGTTTCTATGCTTGAATCAGAGGGGCAAGAAAAATTAACCATCTATCAGTCAGACGCTCTAACATTCGATTTTAGTCAAATCCCTAATAAACTTAGGGTGATTGGTAACCTTCCATACAATATTTCTTCACCTTTATTGTTTCATCTACTTAGCTATAGAAAGCAGATTATTGATATGACTTTTATGCTTCAAAAAGAGGTGGTTGATAGAATAGTTGCGCCTCCAGGAAATAAGACTTATGGGCGTCTAAGCGTTATGATGCAGGCTTTTTATGAGGTTGAATTAATGTTTGTTGTTCCAAAAGAATCTTTCGAGCCGCAGCCAAAAATCGAATCTGCTATACTTTATCTTAAAACGAAAGAGCAACCGCTAGTTAAAAATTCAAAACCTTTAGAGGAAATAGTAAAACTTGCCTTCTCTCAACGAAGAAAGACACTAAAAAATTGTTTAAAATCTGTATTAAATCAATCACAAACTGAAATCGACTTATCTCAAAGAGCTGAAATGCTTAGCACTGAAAACTTTGTAACCTTGATGAATGACTATGAAAAACAAAATTGAAGTAAACGTAGAAGTAACCTACTTACCAGAGCAGTCAAATCTAGTGAGCAGTCAATATGCTTATGCTTATACAATTACCATTACCAATAATGGAGAGACTGGAGCCCAACTAAGAACAAGACGCTGGCTAATACAAGACGAGTCTGGAGAAACTGAAGAGGTTATTGGTGAAGGCGTAATTGGTCAGCAACCCCACCTTTCTCCTGGTGAAAGTTTTAAATACAGCTCTGGGGCAGTAATTAGCACTGAAACCGGAACCATGAAAGGTTCTTATGGAATGATTAGTGATCAAGGACAAAGGTTTGAAGCAGTGATACCAGAGTTTACATTAAGTGAACCCTACACCCTTCATTAGGCACAACTTATGGACTATGCCATTGGTGACGTTCAGGGCTGCTTTAAAAGCCTCAAAGGTCTTTTAAATAAAATTAATTTCAATATTGATAGAGATCGACTGTACTTTCTAGGTGATGTTGTTAACCGAGGTAATAACTCACTTGAGACACTCCGCTTTATTCAATCAAATCAAGATAACATGGACATGGTTCTTGGTAACCATGATTTTCATCTACTGGTTTGTGCACTAACTGAGCGTAGGCCTAACAAAAATGACACGTTCTTGGACATATTGTCTGCACCTGATAAAACTGTTTTACTTGACTATCTTCTTACTAGACTACTTGTAATTGAGAACAAAGATGCAATTTTTGTTCACGCAGGAGTCCCACCTCAATGGAGCAAATCAGATACTATCAAAAATGCAGAAGTGGTTCATAAGAATCTTCAATCAAATAATGTAAGTGAATTTTTATCAAAAATGTATGGTAACTATCCAAATAAATGGTCTAATGGTTTTTCCAATGAAGAAATCTCTCGTTACACAATAAACGCTTTAATGAGAATGAGGTTTTGCAAAGAAGATGGTGAGCTTGAATTTGAGCACAAGTTAAATGTTGATCAAAATCCAACAAATTTTCAGGCGTGGTTTTTGCATTCAAACCGACTAATGGCTGATGAAAAAATATTTTTTGGGCATTGGTCATCTCTTAAAGATATTGACTGCAAAAATATTTACCCTCTAGATCATGGATGCGTATGGGGCGAGAGACTTACAGCTTATGACTTAGAGAATCATAATTATATTTCACAAAAGTCATTAGAAATTAGTTAGGATGGTGCGCTTCTAAGATTAATCGAACCTTCATAAACAAACTCTCCAGGACCACTAAGGTAAACTTTTTCTCCATCATACTCAACCATTGCGTTACCGCCATTCAAACGAACATTTACCTTTGAATTAAGCAAACCAAGTCTAATACCATAAATTACTGCTGCACAGGCTCCTGAACCACATGCAAGCGTTTCACCAGCACCCCTTTCAACAACCCTTAACTGAATTTCATCTTTACTTAATACCTTCATAAACCCAACATTGACACTCTCAGGAAAGTGACTAGAAGATTGAATTGTTAAGGCAGTAGATTCTATATCAGTTATATCATCCAAAACTAAAATAGCATGTGGATTTCCAATTGATAATGACCCAACCTTAAAGTCCTCAATCATATACTCTAAACTTTCCTCATTAGTATTAAGAGGAATTTTTGATGGCAGGAAATTTGGCTTCCCCATCTCAACTCGAACAGAGTCATCGCTATTAACTGTTAAAGCCATAATGCCAGAGTTAGTTTCAACGGAAAGAGGATTCTTATAAGATAGATTTTTCTTTTGAATATATAGGGCAAGACATCTTGCTCCATTTCCACATTGGCTAACTTCAGATCCATCAGCATTAAATATTACATAACGAAAATCAACATCTTTTGATGATGCACTCTCAACCAAAAGCAGTTGATCAAAGCCGATACCAAAATGACGATCAGACAATTTGCGAATTTCATCAGTCGATAAACTAACATCACCATCGATATTGTTGATTATTGCGAAGTCATTACCTAAGCCATGCATTTTTGTGAAATATATCATGATTGTATTTTAACCTTTTGTATCATGCTTTATTTAGATACTGCTATGCTAAAATCTACACAACACTTTAACAGATAAAAACAATGAACACTCCAAGCAAAATAACGCTTAGTAAGGATAAAAAACTACTTACTGTAACATTTGATGATACTGATTACCCAATGACTAGTGAGTATCTTAGGGTTTATTCCCCATCAGCAGAAGTTCAAGGGCATGGCCCTGGGCAGGAGACTCTTCAACTAAACAAGCAAGACATAACTATTCAAACACTGGTTCCTATGGGGAATTATGCTATTGCAATTCACTATAGTGATGGCCATACTACTGGAATATATTCGTGGAGTCACCTTTTCACTTGTGGCGTAAGATATTTGATTTGAGT